>NZ_LWGH01000399.1:0-5811 GCF_001635395.1 Sulfitobacter sp. HI0129
CCGCCGCAGCCCCGCCCTGCGTGCACTGGTACGCGAAAACGCGCTTGAGGCGAGCGACCTGATCTGGCCCGTCTTCGTCCGTGCCGGATCGGACGTGGAAGAGCCTGTGCCCTCCATGCCCGGCGTCATGCGGCGCACGGTCGACCGGCTTTTGCCCGCCGTGCGCAGCGCGCATGATCTGGGCATCGGCGCGGTCTGCGTCTTTCCCTACACCGGGATCGAGGACCGGACGGAGGATTGTGCCGGCGCATGGGACCCGGACAACGCGGCCAACCGCGCCATCGCCGCGATCAAGGATGCCCTGCCCGAGATGGCGGTCATGACCGACGTGGCGCTCGACACCTACAACATCAACGGCCATGACGGCTTCGTCGAGGACGGGGTGATCGTGAACGACCGGACGGTGGAGGCGCTGGTGAAAATGGCGCTGGCGCAGGCCGACGCAGGCGCCGACATCATCGGCCCGTCGGACATGATGGACGGGCGCATCGGCGCGATCCGGGAAGGACTCGAAAGTGCGGGCCACAGCCATGTGGCGATCCTCAGCTACGCCGCCAAATACGCCAGCGCCTTCTATGGCCCGTTCCGGGATGCGGTGGGTGCCTCCGGCGCGCTGACGGGGGACAAGAAAACCTACCAAATGGATCCGGCCAACAGCGATGAAGCCCTGCGCCTTGTGGCGCGCGACCTCGCCGAAGGGGCGGATATGGTGATGGTCAAACCCGGGCAGCCCTATCTCGATATCTGCCGTCGGGTGAAAGACAGCTTCGGTGCCCCGACCTTCGCCTATCAGGTCAGCGGCGAATACAGCATGATAAAGGCCGCGTCGGGGAACGGCTGGATTGACGAGGAGCGCGTGATGATGGAAAGCCTGATGGGCTTCAAACGGGCGGGCTGCGACGGGGTTCTCACCTATTTCGCCCCCGAAGCCGCGCGGCTCCTGAACGGCTGACAGCCGCCCGGAGGGGCCCGGGAAACGCGCATTCGACGACAAGACGCGGCGTCACGTGACCCGAAACCCGCAAAGACACGCCTGTCTGCCACGCGGGGCATGACAGGAACGACAAAACCGATTAGGATCATTGCCAAGTCGGAAAACCGGCATCAGGCAACCAGAATACAGGCAGAACCCCATGAGCAATCCGAAATTTTCCCGGCGTGCGTTCACGCTCGGCGCATTTGCCGGTCTGACCGTCACCGCCGCCTGCGGCAACGGTATCGGCGGACGCGGCGCGCAGATGATCGACGCGCGTGTCGATGCGACACTGGCCGAAATGTACCGCGCCTATCCCAACACAGTGCAACTGGCGCAGAAATCCAATGGCATGCTCGTCATGCCACTGGTGACGGAGGCCGGTCTCGGCCTCGGGGGCGCCTACGGGCGCGGCGCGTTACGGGTGAATGACGTGACAGTGGATTATTATTCCGTCACCAAGGCCTCGGGCGGGCTCCAGATCGGGGCCGCGCAATATGCCCATGTGCTCTTTTTCATGACCGACAGGGCGCTTGCCGAATTCCGCAGCTCCCCCGGCTGGGCCGCGGGGGCGGACCTCGAATACGTGATCTCGAACCGGGGCGACAGCCTCAACGCGGAAACGACGACGGTACTGGCACCCGTGCTCGCGGCGGTCTTCGGGCGCGCGGGCCTGCGTCTGGGCGCGACGCTCGAAGGCACGAAATATACCCGCATCATCCCCTGAGGGGAGCGGTCCCGCCCCTTTCGGGGGCGGGCCGCAACGGGTCAGTCGCGCTGCAGGCGCTTGAACAGGCTTGAAGTGTCCCAGCGCCCGCCGCCCATCTTCTGGACGTCCTTGTAGAACTGGTCCACCAGCGCGGTGACCGGCAGGCTCGCCTTGATGTCGTCTGCCGTCGACAGGCAGATGCCCAGATCCTTGCGCATCCAATCCACCGCGAACCCGTGGTCGAACTTGTCGTCGAGCATGGTCTCGTAGCGGTTCGCCATCTGCCAGCTTCCGGCGGCCCCCTGGCTGATCACCTCGACCACGTCGCGCCCGTCCAACCCGGCCTTTTCGGCGAAATGCAACGCCTCGCTCAGCCCCTGAACGAGGCCCGCAATCGCGATCTGGTTGCACATCTTGGTCATCTGGCCGGCGCCGCTGTCACCCAGCCGGCGGCAGATCTTCGAATAGACCTCCATCACCGGCAGTGCGCGGTCAAAAGCACCCTGATCCCCGCCGCACATGATCGATAGCTGCCCGTTCTCGGCCCCCGCCTGCCCGCCGCTGATCGGCGCATCGACAAAGCTGACCTGGGCATCGTCCGCGGCCTCGTACATCTCGGCGGTGACGGCGGCGCTGACGGTGGTATGATCGACGAAGATGGCCCCCTTCGTCATCCCGGCGAAGGCCCCGTCCGCGCCCGTACAGACCGAGCGCAGATCGTCGTCGTTCCCCACGCAGGCCATGACGAAATCGGCACCCTCAGCCGCTTCGCGCGGCGTGGCGGCATGGGCACCGCCATAGGTGGCCACCCAGTCTTCGGCCTTGGAGGCGGTGCGGTTATAGACCGTCACCTCATGCCCGGCCTTCTGGAGATGCCCCGCCATGGGCGCACCCATCACCCCCAGACCCAAAAATGCCACTTTCGCCATCTGCTTTTCCTCCCCAACCGGTTGCGCTATTGCTTGCCAAACACCTATCACCTTGTGCGCGCTGGTCAATCGGCGCGGGATCCGGAGCCCTGATGGCAGCTGTTTTTCGTTGGCTGGTGCGACTGACGGCGCTGATGATCGTGCTCGCGGTCGTTGCTGTCGGGCTGATCTACTGGCTGGCGTCGCGGTCCCTGCCCGACTACGACGACGTGATCGTCACGCCCCGGCTCACCGCGCCGGTGGAGATCGTGCGCGACAATGCCAACGTGCCCCATATCTTCGGCGAAACCGATGCCGATGTGTTCTACGCCCTGGGCTATGCCCATACGCAGGACCGGATGTGGCAGATGATCACGCTGCGGCGTACCGCACAGGGCCGCCTGTCGGAGGTCTTCGGCACGGCGACGCTGAACATCGACAAGCTGCTGCGCCGGTTCGACCTCTATACCCTCGCCGTCCGTTCCGTCGACGCGCTGGAGCCACGCACCCGCGCCGCGCTCGAGGCCTATTCCAACGGGGTCAACGCGCGGCTCGATCAGATCAACTCCGAAGCATTGGGCCGCGGCGCGCCCGAGATGTGGCTTTTCAACGCGCCCATGGCGCCGTGGCGCCCGGCGGATTCCGTGGCGATCCTCAAGCTGATGGGGCTGCAACTCTCCGCCCATCTGGAGGCGGAGGTGCTGCGGGCCCGCACTTCGCTGATGCTGGCCGATCCCGACCGGGTGCAAGACATCCTGCCGGATGCCCCCGGCCCCGGCATCGCGGCGCTGCCCGAATATGCCGCTCTTTTCCCCGATGCGCCCCGTGTGGCCGCCAATATCCCGCTCGATCCGCACCCGCTGTCGCCCTTCCGTCACATGCCCCTGGCGGGGGCGTCGAACGCATGGGCGGCGGCGCCGTCCCGCTCCGCTTCGGGCGGAACGCTGCTGGCGAACGATCCTCACTTGGGCTTCTCGGCTCCGTCGATCTGGTATCTCGCCCGGCTCGAACTCGACAGCGGGGGGGTCATCGGCGGGACCATCCCGGGCGTTCCGGTGATCCTGACAGGGCGCAGCGCCAGCCTCGGCTGGGGGGTGACATCGGCCTATGCGGACGATCAGGACGTCTATATCGAGGAACTGAACCCGGATAATCCGCAGGAATACCGCACGCCCGACGGGTGGGCGAAATTCAATACGCGGTCCTCCATCGTCAACGTGAAGGACGCGGAGCCTGTCACCGTCATCCAGCGCTGGACCCAAAATGGCCCGGTCCTGCCCGGCACGCATTACAACCTCGCCGCCGTCACCCCGCCCGGCCATGTGGCCAGCGTGGCCTGGACGGTGCTGACGCCGGAGGACACGACCATGGATGCCGCCATGGACCTGATGGGCGCCAAGACGGTCGAAGAAGCGATTGCCGCGGGCGAAGCCTATGTCGGCCCGGCGCAGAACCTCACGCTCGTGGATTCCGAAAACATCGCGATGAAGACCGTCGGCGTCATCCCGCGCCGCGATGTCGCCCACCAGAGCGAGGGGCGCATGCCCACCCCCGGCTGGGTCGAGGCCAATCGCTGGCAGGGCCGGATGCCCTATGAAACCAATCCGGAGTTCGTGGCCCCCGCGGGCGGGATACTGGGCAACACCAACAACAAGACGGTGAACCGGGCCTTTCCCAACCATGTCTCCTATGTCTGGGGCGACACCCAGCGGATCCAGCGTTGGCAACGGCTGATGCAATCCCGTCAGGTCCATACCCGCGACAGCTTCATCGAGGCGCAGCTCGACACCGTCAGCTTCACCGCGCGTTCGCTGCTGCCGCTGATGGGGTCGGAACTTTGGTTTACCGGCGAAGCGGCCCCCGAGGGCACAAGGGAACGCCAGCGCCAGCGCGCGCTGACCCTGCTCGCCGGCTGGTCGGGCGAGATGAACGAACATCTGCCCGAGCCGCTGATCTATGCCGCATGGTTGCGCGCCCTGCAGGCCCGCCTGATCCAGGATGAGCTTGGCCCGCTGGCGGATGAATTCACCCATGTCCAGCCGCTGTTCATCGAACGGGTGTTCCGCGACGTGGGCGGCGCCTCCGTCTGGTGTGACGTGCTCCAGTCCGCGCAGAAGGAAACGTGCCCCGACATGGCCCGCCTTGCACTGGACGACGCGCTGATCTGGATTGAGGAGACATGGGGCAGCCAGCTTGAATCTTTGCGCTGGGGCGATGCGCATCAGGCCACCCATGATCACCAGATCCTCGGCGAAGTGCCCCTGCTGCGCTACTTCGTGAACATTCGCCAGTCGACCTCCGGCGGGGACAATACGCTGCTGCGCGGCCGGACGAAGGGCACCCTGCCCGATCCGTTCCAGAACGTGCACGGAGCGGGCTACCGGGGGGTCTATGATTTCGCCGATCCGGATTCTTCGGTCTTCATCATCTCCACCGGGCAATCCGGCCACCCGCTGTCGCGGCACTACGACGACATGGCCCAGTTGTGGCGCCGGGGGGAGTATATTCCCATGTCGCTGGACGAAGACCTCGCCCGGGCCGCATCGGTCGGGGTCACGCTGCTGATGCCCCCGCGCAGCCGGCGCTGATGGCGCGTGTGATCCTCTTCAACAAGCCTTTCGGGGTCCTGTCGCAGTTCACCGACAAGGGCACCGAAGGCTCGCCCCGGCCCACCCTTTCGGCCTATATCGACGAGCCGGGGTTCTATCCGGCGGGTCGGCTCGACAAGGACAGCGAGGGCCTGCTCGTCCTCACGGATGACGGCCCGCTGCAGGCGCGGATCGCAAATCCCAAATACAAGCGGCCCAAGACCTATCTGGTACAGGTGGAAGGCAGGCCCGACGCCGGGGCGCTGGACCGGCTGCGCCGCGGGGTCACGCTGAAAGACGGGCCGACAAGACCCGCGCGGATCGAACAGGTCGCGCCGCCCGACGACCTCTGGCCGCGCGATCCGCCCGTGCGTTACCGCAAGAGCGTGCCCGACGCATGGCTGGAGATCACGATTACCGAAGGGCGCAACCGTCAGGTACGCCGGATGACGGCCCATGTGGGCCTGCCGACACTGCGGCTCATCCGGCTGGGCGTGGGTGACTGGCGGTTGGGCGGCCTGCGGCCCGGGGCATGGCGCTTCGCCTCACCGACCGGGCCATGAGGGCCGATCCCTTCAGGTAGAGATGGCGCGGGTGATCCAGACCCCGGCGGTGGCGGAGACCGAGGTGAGC
>NZ_LWGH01000400.1:0-5738 GCF_001635395.1 Sulfitobacter sp. HI0129
TGTCGGACGTCTGCGCATTGGGGACCCGCGTCGAAAAGGGCGATCCGCTTGCTGTCGTTCACGCGAGGAACGAGACCGAGGCGGAAGAGGCAGCGCAGAGCCTCCTGGTCGCCATCGAACTGGGGTCGGAGCCGTTGCCGCCGACCCCGCTCATACTTGACAGGATCGGCTGATGGCCCGCGCTTTCTTGGTAGTAATGGATTCCGTCGGCATTGGCGGAGCGCCGGATGCAGGCGAATTCTTCAACGGCAGCGTCCCCGATACCGGAGCAAATACGCTCGGCCATATCGTGGAGGCTTGCGCGCAGGGCAGGGCAGAAGAGGGGCGCTCCGGCCCGCTCCATGTGCCCCACCTCAACAGCCTTGGTCTGGCACATGCAATGGAATTGGCGGCCGGTGAGGGCCCTGCCGGGTTGCCCCGCGTCACGCCACATGGCCGCTGGGGTGCCGCAACCGAAACGTCCCGCGGCAAGGACACGCCATCGGGTCACTGGGAACTCGCCGGGTTGCCGGTGCCCTGGGACTGGCACTATTTCGAAAAGACCGAAGAGTCCTTTCCGCCCGACCTCATCGATCATGTCGCCGAAGCGGCGGGCACCGCCGGTATCCTCGGGAACTGCCACGCCCCCGGTACCGCGATCATCGAGGCGCTGGGCGCGGAGCATATGCGCAGTGGCTGGCCCATCTGCTACACCTCGGCGGACTCGGTCTTCCAGATTGCCGCGCATGAGAAGACCTTCGGGTTGGACCGCCTGCTTGAGCTTTGCGAAGCGGTGGCACCCCGGCTCCATTCCATGAAGGTCGGTCGGGTCATCGCGCGCCCCTTCGTGGGGGATGCGGAAAACGGGTTCGAGCGGACGCCCAACCGGCGTGATTTCGCGATCCTGCCCCCCCGCCCGGTGCTGACGAACTGGGTTCAGAACGCGGGCCACGCCGTGCATGCGATCGGCAAGATTGGCGATATTTTTTCCATGCAGGGTATCGACCGGGTCAGCAAGGGGACGGATGCGACGCTGATGGACCATCTCGCCGCCGCTGTCGAAGAAGCCCCCGAAGGGTGTCTGACCTTCGCCAATTTCGTGGAGTTCGACAGCATCTATGGCCACCGCCGGGACGTATCGGGCTATGCGCGGGCGCTCGAATGGTTCGACGCGCGATTGGGCAAGGTACTTGAACGTTTGCGCCCTGAAGACATGCTTTTGCTGACGGCCGATCATGGCAACGACCCCACGTGGATCGGTACGGACCACACCCGCGAACGCGTGCCTGTTCTCGTGGCCGGAACAAGGGCAGGATCTCTGGGACAGATAGGATTTGCCGATGTGGCGCCACTGGTGGCGGCGCATCTGGGAGTGACCATTCCGGAGGGCTGAGTCGCTTGAAGAAAGGCCGGCAGCTCAACGATCGGATGTTACCCGAGCCAACCGAGGGTCAACTCAATCGCCAATGTTTGGGCTGATAGAGAGCCGCTGGCGCTAAGCGCTAGTCTTGTCGCCTTGACCTTTGCCCCTGATGGTCGCCAATACAAGTTTAAGGTCCAGTATCAGCGACTGCAGCCGAATATAGCGCGCGTCCCATTTCGCCAGTTTTTCCGGATCGCTCATATCAATATCGTTGACCTGGGCCAAACCGCTGATACCCGGCTTTACCTCGAACACACCGCGGGCTTGCCGGGCCTGAAATAGATCCGTCTGAACAGGTAGCCCGGGACGAGGGCCAATCAGGCTGATTTCATTTTTGAAGATGTTCCAGACCTGAGGCAGTTCATCGATCTTGGTGCGCCTCAAAAAGCGACCGATCGGCGTAACAGCCGATTGCGATACCTCGTGGGTTCCCAACTGAACCGTTCCATCCTGCATCGTACGGAATTTATAGCAGGTGAACGTCTTCCCATGCTGGCCTACACGGTCTTGCGCGAAAATTCCGGGCCCGGGCGACCCGAAGCGTATCAGAGCCCAGACAATCAAAAGCGCCCAACCCATCACGACAATAACCGCGATGGCAAAGAGGAGGTCGATCCCTCGCTTGATTATCGCGTAGGCAGGGTTGTTTGACTGCCCATTGGATAAGATCACCGTGTCTTGTTTGCTGTCAGAGTGCAAAATAAAGTCGGCCAATTCGCGGGCTTCCACCGAGGGTTTGAGCGCGAGGAGGAAAGTCTTCAGCGAACTTTCCACAACCGGCGGCACTGAATTGAGAAAGGCCAGCTTTCCGTTCCATTGAGTTCCGCGCACGAAAGGAAGATAGACGTTGATAACCTGAAGGCGGGTGAATTCAGATAAACCCGCGACGGCGGCACGCTTGCTTTTGGCATAGAGGGATAGATTCTGCTCATCCAAGGCATGTACCGAAGATATGTTGTAGAACCTCTGGATGCCGCAGGCCTCTGCCGACTTTGCCGTTTGGATCGTAAGTTCTGTATTCACCTTGTGGAAATCGGCTTCAGTTCCCTCCTGGTCGTTATTCAACACAGATAGATGGACAAGCGTATCGAAGCCTGCCGCCTTCGCTTCCAACTCTTGAAAAGTGCAATATTCCAGTCCGGGGAAGGTTTCCCGCAATTTACTTACATCTCGGCCAACGAGCAAAATGGCATCGCATTGCGCTTTGAGAATGGGAACAATATTTTGACCAACATATCCCGAGGCGCCGGTAATTACGACTTTCAAAGGAAGCTCCATGGATAAGTTAGCTGGTAAAGACGAGCTAATTGGGACGAATAATTTCAGATGCTTGCAGGGCGCATTGCGCGAAGTTTCTATATGTCACGCACAGCAGGAAGGCCAGTGGCATGTCCGGGGGCGGCATCGGCGAACTTTCAGATTGCATGATCAAGTTCACGCCGATCGAAGATACTGATCAGAACCCCAAGACGCGGCAGCCTTCCGGTCGCTACATCAGCGAAGGAAAGTTCCGCCGCCTTGCGATATCGCGCGTTTCGCGGCAGAAGCGGAAGAACCGAAGGAGCCCGCCCATGACCGATACACCCGAACACCTCAAGATCGTCGATCATCCATTGGTGCAGCACAAGCTGACGATCATGCGCGACCGCGATACCCCCACGGCGGTTTTCCGGCAGTTGCTGCGAGAGATCTCCCAGTTGTTGGCCTATGAAGTCACCCGGGGCCTGCCGATGACGACCAAGCGCATCACCACCCCGATGCAGGAAATGGATGCCCCGACGCTGGACGGCAAGAAGCTGGCGCTCATCTCGATCCTGCGGGCGGGGAATGGTCTGCTGGACGGCGTGCTGGAACTGGTTCCTTCCGCGAGGGTCGGTTTCGTGGGTCTGTACCGCGATGAAAAGACGCTGCAGCCGGTGCAGTATTATTTCAAAGTCCCCGAAGGCCTTGATGACCGACTGGTCATTGCGGTAGACCCGATGCTGGCCACGGGCAACTCCTCTGCGGCGGCGATCGATTTGTTGAAACAGGCGGGTGCCACGAACATTCGCTTTCTTTGCCTGCTCGCCGCACCCGAAGGCGTGGCCCGTATGAAAGAGGCGCATCCGGACGTGCCCATCGTCACTGCCGCGGTGGACGAGGCACTGAACGAGGTGGGTTACATCGTGCCCGGACTCGGCGACGCGGGCGACAGGATGTTCGGCACGAAATAATCCCCCGAGGCGGTCGAATTGTGCCCCGGACCGCTTTACTCGATTCGCGCGATGAGGCATCGTGGACACAACATTGTGTGGGGGCACGACATGAAGATCACAAGGATTATCACTATCGCCCTGCTTTCGGCCACGGTCGGAACCGGTGCAGTTCAGGCGCAGATCAGGAACCAGCTGCCAGCCGAGTTCCCGCCTGCAAGCTACAAGGGCAAGCAATACGTGGACAGCAAGGGCTGCGTATTTATCCGTGCAGGGATCGACGGCAACGTGACCTGGGTGCCTCGGGTTTCACGCAAGCGGCAAACTGTCTGTGGCTTTGCCCCCACCAATCTGGGGCAGGTGGCCGCCGCGCCGCAGCCCGCACCGGCGGTGGAGCAGATTACGCTCGATAATGCACCACGGCAGCCCGCTGCTTCCACCACGGCGCCTGTGCGCCGCACGACGCCGAGGGCCACTGCGGCCGTAACAGCCCCCGTGGCCCAGCCGAAGCCCGCGCCGCGGCGGGTAACCACGGTGCGCCGTGTACCAAAGCCTGCGCCTGCGCCGGTCGTGGTGCGGCAGACCGCCCCGCGGCCCGCGCCGGTGATTGTCTCGCGTCCTGCGGCTGTCGCCCCCACACCCAAGCCTGCCTCCCCGGCGACGGTGACCACGCGGCGTACCGCTTCGGTCTGCCCGGGGGTTTCCGCGATGGGCCAGCGCTATCTGCCTACGAACGGCAAGCTCGCTGTTCGCTGCGGCCCGCAGGCCGCGCCCATCGTTCCCTATCATGGCACCGGGGTGCGGACCGCGCAGCCGAGCAATCGGACCAGCGCCGTTGCACCGGCGCTGCAGCCTGCGCCCGTCCCCGCGGCCCGGCCTGCGCCCGTAACGGCCGCCCCGGCCGCGCAGACCGCGGTCGTTACTGCGCCGGTAGCCTCCCGCGTCGCGCGGCCTGTTGTCCCCGAGATTACTGGGCAGACCCGTGTGGTGCCGAAGCATGTGGCCATCAATCGGTTGAATACCCGGAACGTTGCCGTGCCGCAGGGCTATCGCCGGGTCTGGGAAGACGGTCGGTTGAACCCGAACCGGGCGGAGCAAACCCTGAGTGGCCGCGCCGATATGATGCTGATCTGGACGAATGAGCTGCCCCGCCGGCTGATCAACCAGCGCACGGGCAAGGATGTCACGGCTACGGTGCCGCTCGTCTATCCCTATCTCAGCATTGCGGTGCAGCGCCGTGAACTGGGTGTGGTGAAAATCGTCCGCCGCGATGGCGTGGTTGTGAAACAGGTCATCCGCAACGGCACGTCCGCCCGCGCTGGCCGCCAACCTGTCTATTCCAGCCGGTCCACCCCGAAGGCCAGGCGCCACGCCAAGGTCGCGCAATCACCGGCAAGAGCCAGCGTGCAAAGCGCCGCCGCGGTGCGACAGGCTACAACCGGCGCAGGTGCCAGTTTCGTGCAGGTCGGCAGCTATGGCGATCCGGCCAATGCCCAACGCGCCGCCCAGCGCATTGCCGCGATGGGAATGCGCGCCCATATCGGGCAGGCAAGGTCCGGCGGTCGTACATTGATGATCGTGCAGGCGGGTCCCTTCACCGGGGATCAGGCTACCAGAACGGCGATTTCGCGCCTGCGGGGTGCCGGATACCGGGACGCATTCGCGCGCCGCTGACGCGCCACTTCGTCAGACATGATCAAAGCCAGTCGGAGACGATCCGGCTGGCTTTTCTTTCACCCCATTCCGCGTAGAGGCTTGCACTGGGATGAAACCCGTCCTGTGCTATCAGCGAGGGGTCCATCGGCAGGTCGAACGGGACATGCACCGCATCGGATGTGCCGTGCAGCAAGGCGGCCAACCCTTGGTCAAATCGGGTGGCCTGACGCCCCAGCGTCCAACGCAGGGGATCGGGCAGTAGCGGGAAGCTTCCGACGGGCGGTACGCCGGAAACGTAGATGCGCCGGGGTCCGTGAAGCAGGCGCAGGCGTTCGAGCAAGGCGCCCTGCCGACGAAGCCAGAGGGGATAGGGCACCAGACGCGTCACGTCATTCACNCCAAGCGCGGTGATGATCACGTCGAACGGTTCCGGTTTGGCCGTCGCCAGATCGGCCAGTGTGCTGCCGGTGGTGGCCCCGGTGCGGGCC
>NZ_LWGH01000401.1:0-5203 GCF_001635395.1 Sulfitobacter sp. HI0129
ACCCATGCCGAACCCCTCGGCCGGTACGGCGAGCCAACCGGCAGCCGAACCTGCCGCCACGCCAACAGCCGAAGCCCAAGCGGGCGCGGCCATTCCAAACCCCCCGGCAAAACCCGGTGTCTTCACCGGGGCGGGAGAATCATCAAGCGGCTAGACCGGTCTGAACGCGCGCGGCTTCCTGCCGCGCTGTGGAATGCATTGGTCGACGCCGCGCAGCGGAGATTGACTGATGCATTCCATGAACGAATATTCATCCGCAATACAACTGCGGTCCGATCGCTGGAGCGCGATGCGCGGCGCCACGGCCGCGCTGGCCCGCCAGCCGCGTGCCAAGGAGGCCGAGAAGCTTGTCGCCGACGTGCGCAAGCTGTTCGAGTCGCTGGCGGTCATAGAGCCTTACTGGGCTTTTCCGGGCATGTCGGCCTTCGACTACATGCGCCGCCAGTTCGAACACAAAAGCTACGAAGACCTCGCCTTTGCCGTTGGCCGCGTGACAAGGGCCCTTACGACAGGGGCCTACCGGCGCAGGACCATCCCGCTGGAACGCGACTCCCTTGATCAGGAAGAGCACGACGACGAGTCGATGCAGCCGCCCGAAGCGCGGGCGCTGGCCAAGCCCTATTTCGAGGTTCTGATCGTCGATGACGTCAGCGAGCAGCAGGAACGCTGGCTGCGCAGCAACGTGCAGCGGATGCGCCGGTCGGAAGACCCCTTTATCTATGAAGCGGTGGTGGTGCCCAGCGTCGAAGACGCGCTGATCGCGGTTCTGTTCAACCACAACATTCAGGCCATCGTGGTGCGCCCCGGTCTTACGCTCAAATCCGACATGGTGGAGGAGATCCTCACCCGTTACCTCGCCCGCGCGGGCGGACGCGAAGAGATCGACGCCCTGCTGCCCGAAAATTACGGCCCCGAACTGTGCCGCATGATCGCCAAGGTACGACCGGAGCTTGACGCCTATCTGGTGACCGAACGCTCGGTCGAAGATATCGCGGGACTGGATCTGGGGATTTGTCGGCGGGTCTTCTACAATCAGGAAGACTTCATGGAACTGCACCTGAACATCCTTAGGGGTGTGCAGTCGCGGAACAAGTCACCGTTTTTCACGGCACTGGTCGAATATTCCAAGCAACCGACCGGCGTTTTCCACGCCATGCCCATCAGCCGCGGCAAATCCATCACCCGCAGCCACTGGATTCAGGACATGGGGGCCTTTTACGGGCCGAACATCTTCCTTGCGGAAACCTCGGCCACATCCGGCGGGCTGGACAGCCTGCTTGAACCGCACGGGCCGATCAAGGAAGCGCAGGAACTGGCAAGCCGCGCCTTCGGGTCGAAGCAGACCTTTTTCGCCACCAACGGCACCTCGACCTGCAACAAGATCGTCGTGCAGGCACTGGTGCGCCCCGGGGATATCGTTCTGGTCGACCGGGACTGCCACAAGTCGCATCACTACGGGATGGTGCTGGCGGGCGCGCAGGTCTGTTACCTCGACAGCTATCCGCTCAACAAGTACTCGATGTACGGCGCGGTCCCCCTGCGCGAGATCAAGCACCAGCTTCTGGCGCTGAAGGCGGCGGGCAAGCTTCACAAGGTGCGGATGCTTTTGCTGACCAACTGCACCTTCGACGGGCTGGTCTACAACGTCGAACGCATGATGGAGGAATGTCTCGCCATCAAGCCGGACCTTATTTTCCTGTGGGATGAAGCATGGTTCGCTTTCGCGCGGTTCAATCCGACATATCGTCAGCGTACGGGGATGAACGCGGCCAATACCCTGCGCGCGAAATTCCGGTCCGATGCCCATGCCCGCGCCTATGAGAAACAGCAGGCGGAGCTGGAGGACGCGGATGACGAGACGCTTCTCAATACCCGGCTGATCCCGCCGCCCGATGCCCGCGTAAGGGTCTATGCGACCCAGTCGACCCACAAGACGCTGACGTCACTGCGGCAGGGTTCGATGATTCATGTCAACGATCAGGACTTCAAGGGAGAGGTCGAACAGAGCTTTCACGAAGCCTACATGACCCATACCTCCACATCGCCCAACTACCAGATCATCGCCTCGCTGGACGTGGGGCGCAGGCAGGTGGAGCTGGAGGGTTTCGAGTTCGTCCAGCGCCAGATCGAGGCGGCCATGTCCATGCGCCGCGCCATCGCGGATCACCCGCTGCTCCAGAAGTACTTCAAGGTGCTCACCGCCGGCGACATGATCCCGGATGAGCACCGCGAAAGCGGCGTGACCAGCTACTATGACGTAGAGCAGGGCTGGACCGATATGTGGGATTGCTGGGAAAAGGACGAATTCGTTCTCGATGCCACACGCGTCACGCTTGCGGTGGGCGGCACCGGCTGGGACGGCGATACCTTCAAGACCGATATCCTGATGGATCGCTACGGGATCCAGATCAACAAGACGTCGCGCAACACCGTCCTGTTCATGACCAACATCGGCACCACGCGGTCCTCCGTCGCCTATCTGATCGAGGTGCTGGTAGAGATCGCCAAATCACTGGACGAGTTGCTCGACGATGCGAGCCGGATGGAAAAGCTTTCGTTCGACCGGCGGGTTTCCAACCTGATGGAGCATTTCCCCCCGCTGCCCGATTTCAGCCGCTTCCACGACGCGTTCCGCGCTGACGACATCACCGTCGAAGGGGATATCCGCACCGCGTTCTTCCTCGCTTATGACGAAAAGAACTGCGACTATCTCGAACTGGACGGCTCCCTGAAGGAGGCGATGGATGCAGGCGAAACCGTCGTTTCGGCAAGTTTCATCATTCCCTATCCCCCGGGTTTTCCAATTCTGGTGCCCGGACAGGTCGTGAGCCAGGAAATCCTCGCATTCATGCGGGCGCTCGATGTGAGCGAAATTCACGGCTACCGGCCCGACCTCGGCCTGCGCGTCTTTACCGAAGAGGCGCTCAAACGGGTCGGATCGAACGATCTTTCATCATCACCCGCTTAAGAAAAGGACCTTCAACATGGCTACGACAATTCTCAAGAATATCTCGGAAATCCGCCGGTTCTTTCACCGGAACGAGGACCCCGTCTATTTCATCTCGGCCACCAACTTCAATTTGCTGGGCCTCGACGAATGGGTGAAGAACTTCAAATACATCTGTTACATCGATTGCTACGGCGGCAAGCACCCCAACGTGTTCTGCCCCTCGGAACAGCCGCATGCGGAATTCCAGTCCATCGAGGACATCAACAACTACCTGCTGCAGCACAAGGAAGTGATCGACTTCATCAAGCGCCGCGGCGGAAAGCCGAAGTTCGTCTTCCTGATGTTCGACGAGGAAACCGAGCGTCTGTCGAAAGAACTGGGCGCCGACGTCTGGTTCCCCAAGGCCAAGCTGCGCCAGGCGATGGACAACAAGATCGAGACCGTGCGCATCGGCAACAAGGCGGGCGTGCCCTCGGTGCCCAACGTTCTGGCCGAGGTCAAATCCTACGAAGACCTCAAGAAAACCTGCGAGAAGGCCGGTATCGGCCATGACCTCGTGCTGCAGTCCGCCTTTGGCGACAGTGGTCATACGACGTTCTTCATCAAGAACGAGGCCGATTTCCGGCGGCACGAGCATGAGATCGTCGGCGAAGGCGAAATCAAGATCATGAAGCGGATCGATTGCCGGGGTTCCGCGATCGAAGCCTGCGCCACCAAGGAAGGCACCATCGTTGGCCCCCTGATGACCGAACTCGTCGGCTTCAAGGAGTTGACCCCATATCGTGGCGGCTGGTGCGGCAACGAGATCCTTGCCACGGCCTTTCCGCCGAAGGTCCGTGAAAAAGCGCGCGACCTGACCTTCAAGTTCGGGGAACAGCTGCGCAAGGAAGGCTATCGCGGCTACTTCGAGCTGGATTTCCTGATCGACAAGAAGACAGGTGACCTTTGGCTGGGGGAATTGAACCCCCGCATCACAGGTGCGTCGTCCATGACGAACCACGCGGCTTTTGCCCACGCGGATGCGCCGCTCTTCCTGTTCCACTTGCTTGAATTCTCGCGCAAGAAGTTCCAGCTGGACGTGGATGAGTTGAACAACCGCTGGGCCGACCCGGATATGATCGACGGCTGGAGCCAGATGGTCATCAAACACACCGAGGACAACGTCGACATCTGCACCGAATCCCCCGAAACCGGCATCTATCGCATGCTCGAAGACGGGCGCGTGGTGTTCGACCGCTTCGACTATCACCGCCGGGCGGTGGAATCGGAGAACGAAGCCTTCTTTCTGCGGATCCTGCAGCCGGGCGATTACCGCTACGAAGGGGCCGATATCGGTATCCTCGTCACGCGGGGTCGGTCAATGACGAAGAGTTTCCAGTTGAACGAGCGGGCGAAAAAGTGGATTCATGGCATCAAGCAATCCGTGAACGGCAAGCCATTGCCGACCGCAGCCGCCGCGCCTGAACTTTCGGACCCGGCCTTTAAAATCCTCTGAGGATAACAAGGAAGGAAGCCACGTGTTCTGGCGTGCCCTAGACATTGCAACGCCCGGCCCGAAATGGGCCGGGCTTTTCGCCGAATACTGGCCCGATTACCACGCATGGTGGTTGAAGGAGGGCGAGGCGGCGCGGCCGACCTATGCGCAGTGTCGCCGCGCGATGACAGAGCATATGCCCGAGCTTGTCCCGCTCTATGACGAGCTGTGCAAGTTGGCGGGCGGTGGTGATCAAGCGGCAAGGTTCCTCAGTTTCTACTGCCCGCCGCCCTATCTTTCGGCCTGCAGTCAGGCGATTTGGGCGGGCAAGGAGCCCGTCATGGTCCGCAACTACGACTACAATCCACTGGCGTTCGACTCGCTCGTTCTGCGGACCGAATGGCAGGGCCGCCGGGTCATGGGGACGTCCGATGGGCTTTGGGGGCTGGTCGATGGGGTGAACGATGCGGGCCTTTCGATCTCGCTCACCTTCGGGGGGCGTCGGGTGGTGGGGCGGGGCTTCGGTGTGCCGCTGATCCTGCGCTATGTTCTGCAGACCTGCAAAACCACCGAAGAAGCGGGCAAGGTGCTGGCCCGCGTTCCCACCCATATGAGCTATAACGTCACCGTGCTGGACCGGAAGCGGAACTACCTGACCGCGATGATGGCCCCCGACCGGCCGGCACATATCACCCATGCCGCCGTCGCGACGAACCATCAGGAAAACGTCGAATGGGTGAGCCACGCGCGGTTCACCGCCACGGTGGAACGCGAACGCT
>NZ_LWGH01000402.1:0-5374 GCF_001635395.1 Sulfitobacter sp. HI0129
ATACTTGCGTAAATGTAGTGTCGGCCCTGGCTCGAACAAAACGCTATCGCCTCACGTTTCAGCCAGCACACCCGATTGTCAGCGAAGGAGATGCACCGTGTTCCGCCTTGTCCTGCCATTCTTCGTCAGCCTCGCCCTGCCCCTCAGCGCACAGGAAATGGTCACATACGAAACCGATCAGCCTTTCGATGACGTGGCCTTCGGCGTCGAAAACGCGATCCTGAACGAAGGCCTCGTGGCGGAGAACGTCAGCCACGTGGGGGAAATGCTGGAGCGCACCCGCGAAGACGTGGGATCGGACGTCACGCTGTTCGAGGCGGCGGAGGTCTACAGCTTCTGTTCGGCCGTCTTGTCGCGGGAAGTGATGGAAGCGGATCCGATGAACATCGGATTTTGCCCCTACGACATATTCGTGATGCAGCTTGCGGGGAAGGAGACTGTCACGGTGGGCTACCGCGCCCTGCCGGAGGGAGAGATGCAGAAGGTTCAGGCAATGCTCGACAAGATCGCGCGTGCCGCCCTCGGTCAGTGAAGGGGGCAGAAATCGCCCCACACTATATTCTATGTATATAGACAGCGAAAAAGGCCGGGGCGAACCCCGGCCTTTTTCATCTTTCCTCCAGATCGCCTCAGTGAACCGTCGCGGTATCGGGCTTGGCCCGATTACTGGTCGACAAGCGATCACCGATAATCAGACCGTCCGTTCCGGCAGAGACATGGATCGTCTCACCATCCTTCACGTCACCGGCCAAGATCATCTCGGCCAGAGGATCCTGAAGGCTCCGCTGGATCACGCGCTTCAGCGGGCGCGCCCCGAACACGGGATCATAGCCCTCATCGGCCAGCCACTTGCGGGCACCTTCGTCCAGTTCCAGCGCGATCTTACGTGACGCCAGACGCTTCAGCAGGCGACCGAGCTGGATATCGACGATACCGCTCATGTCTTCCCGGCCAAGCCGATCGAAGATGATCGTCTCGTCGAGACGGTTCAGGAACTCGGGGCGGAAGTGTGCGCGCACCGCATCCATCACGTCCCGCTTGGCCTGCGCCATGTCCCCGCCTTCCGGCAGTTGGCTGAGCGCCTGCGCCCCGAGGTTCGATGTGAGCACGATCAGCGTCTGCTTGAAGTCCACCGTCCGGCCCTGACCATCGGTCAGCACACCATCGTCGAGCACCTGAAGCAGGACGTTGAAGACATCCGGATGCGCCTTTTCGACCTCGTCGAACAGAACGACCTGATAGGGCCGCCGCCGCACCGCTTCCGTCAGAACGCCGCCTTCGTCATAGCCCACATACCCCGGAGGCGCACCGATCAGCCGGGCCACGGCGTGCTTCTCCATGAACTCCGACATGTCGATACGCACCATGGCGTTGTCGTCGTCGAACAGGAACTCGGCGACGGCTTTCGTCAGCTCGGTCTTGCCCACACCGGTCGGCCCGAGGAAGAGGAAACTGCCCAGCGGGCGGTTCTCGTCGTTCAGCCCGGCCCGCGCACGGCGCACCGCGTTGGCAACCGCACGGACAGCGGAATGCTGGCCGATCACACGGGCGTGCAACTGGTCCTCCATCCGCAGGAGCTTGTCGCGCTCACCCTCGAGCATCTTGCCGGCGGGAATACCCGTCCAGCGTTCGACCACGCTCGCGATCTGGTCGGGGCGCACGGCTTCTTCCACCATCAGGTCGCTGTCGTTCTCCTCGACCTCGCCCAATTCCCGCTCAAGCTGGGGGATGACGCCGTAGGAAAGCTCCCCCGCCTTGGCGAGGTTGCCTTCGCGCTTGGCGATATCAAGCTCGGCACGCGCCTGATCCAGACGCGCCTTGAGCGAACGCGCCCCTTCCAGCTTGTCCCGTTCGCCCTGCCACTGGGCCGTCATGCTGTCGGCCTTCTCCTGCAGGTCGGACAGTTCCTTTTCCAGCTTCTCCAGACGATCCTTGCTTGCGGAGTCGTCTTCCTTCTTCAGGGCTTCCGCCTCGATCTGAAGCTGAAGGATCTGCCGGTCCAGCGCGTCCAGTTCTTCGGGCTTGCTGTCCACTTCCATGCGCAGACGGCTTGCGGCTTCGTCCATCAGGTCGATCGCCTTGTCCGGCAGGAAACGGTCGGTGATATAACGGTGCGAGAGCGTAGCCGCGGCGACAAGGGCGGAGTCGCTGATCCGCACACCGTGGTGCAGTTCATACTTCTCCTTGATACCCCGAAGGATCGAAACGGTATCCTCCACGGTGGGCTCCTGCACCATCACGGGCTGGAACCGCCGCGCCAACGCCGCGTCCTTCTCGACATACTTGCGATATTCGTCGAGCGTGGTCGCACCGACGCAGTGCAATTCACCACGGGCGAGCGCGGGCTTCAGCAGGTTCGACGCGTCCATCGCGCCATCGGCCTTCCCTGCCCCGACGAGCGTATGCATCTCGTCGATGAACAGGATCACTTCACCGGCGGCTTCGGTCACTTCGGTCAAGACGGCCTTGAGCCGCTCTTCGAACTCACCACGATATTTCGCACCCGCGATGAGCGCACCCATATCAAGCGCCAGCAGGCGCTTGTTCCGCAGGGATTCCGGCACGTCGCCATCGACGATCCGCAGGGCAAGTCCTTCGGCAATCGCGGTCTTACCCACGCCCGGCTCACCAATCAGTACCGGGTTGTTCTTGGTGCGACGGCTCAGAACCTGCATGGCACGGCGAATTTCCTCGTCCCGTCCGATGATCGGGTCGATCCGGCCTTCCTCGGCCCGGGCGGTGAGGTCGGTGCTGTACTTCTTCAGCGCGTCGTAGCCCTCTTCGGCATTGGCGCTGTCAGCGGTCCGGCCCTTGCGGATATCATTGATCGCGGCGTTCAGCCCCTGTGCGGTCACATGCCCGGCTTCCAATGCCTGTTTGGCACCGGATTTCACCATGCACAGCGCCATCAGGATGCGCTCTACCGGGACGAAGCTGTCGCCAGCCTTCTTGGCCAGTGCTTCGGCCTCCGCCAGCACCTTGGCGGTCGTGTTGTCCAGATACACCTGCGCCGCGTCGCCGGTTACCTTGGGCATCTTTCCCATGGCAAGTTCGACGGCTTCGGCTACGCGGGCGGGCTGACCGCCGGATGCTGCGATAAGATTGCTTGCGAGACCCTGCTCATCATCCATCAGGGCCTTCAAGAGATGCTCGGGAGCAAGCCGTTGATGGCTTTCCCGGGCAGCGATGGTCTGCGCGGCCTGGATGAAACCGCGCGATCTTTCCGTGAACTTGCTCAAGTCCATGGTTCTCTCCTTTTCGTTAAGCGCCCTGCGTGTTCCCGCCCGCTCAGCGGCACGTGGAACCATGGGCCTCGAAGAAACATTTGGGGAGCACCCCGCTCCGGTTCAAGGGTTTGGAATGACCGAATATTCCGCCAACGGACAAGAAAGTAGCGGGGGGTCAGTTTCCCTTTCCCCTCTGGCCCGCTCACGACCACCTCACGGCGATTTTACGCTACCAGGCTAGGCGAACCATTCCCTTGCGCCCAGATATCCAGATGCAAAGCTTTGTTTTGAAATTGGAAATACAAATTATCCACAGAACGAGCGCACCGGATGGAACTTCCCGTGGTCCCCGCTCGTTTAATGGACAGAGCATAACGAAGTAAGAAGTCGCTCTTCGAGAAAAATCGATAACCGTGAGGTGAAAACGATGCAGACGCGCCAAATCCAGCTGACAGAAGTCATCTATAATGCGGCAAACCAGACGTTCGAAGCGTTGGTGACTGTAAACGATGGCGATCTGACCCGTAAATATGCCTGTGCGATTGACGCACCCATTTCTATGAGCTTCGAGGACGCCGCTGATGGCCTGCGCAGGCAGGCCCTTCGCCGCTACGAAGTGCGCGGCGGTCTTTATTCCGAGGCTCGCCCCCATGTTCCCGCCCTGCGTGCCGGGCGCCCCGCTTTCGATCCCCGTCGCTGGCTCGAAGGCCTGATGCGCCTGCCCGGTCGCAACGCGGCCTGAATTTCGCGGGGCGCCCCTCGGCGCCCCGCACCCCCATAGCGGATCTGCCACTGCGTTACTTCTGTCCCGACGCAGTATTCCGCTTGCCAGAGACAGCTGCCTGCCTGCAAAGTCTCTGATACTGACCCGGATGATACATTGTTATCATCCGGGCTTTTTTGTCTCCCCGGATGGACACATGCCCCCCGCCTGCCTAATCAGGCTCGACAACGCCCAGGGCAGGAGCACGACACCATGACAGACAACAGATTGATCGTGGCACTTGATGTCTCGCATGCCGTGGCAGGGCTGGAACTCGCCCAGCGACTGGGCGATTCCGTCGGATTCTACAAGATCGGTCTGGGCATGCTGACAGGGGGCGGCCTCGCACTCGCCAATGAACTGAAATCGGAGCATGGCAAGCGCATCTTCCTCGACATGAAGCTGTTCGACATCGGTGCGACCGTCGAAGCGGCAGTCCGGGGGCTGGCACAATTCGACCTTGATTTTTTGACCGTTCATGGCGATCCGCATGTGGTCCGGGCTGCAAAGGAAGGGGCCGCAGGATCGGAGCTCAAGATCCTTGCCGTCACCATTCTGACCTCGCTCGACAGGTCGGACCTCGATGCCGCGTTGCTGCGGCCCGGGGATATCGCCGATCTGGTCACAGAACGCGCCGGGCGGGCTTTCGATGCCGGCGCTGACGGCGTCATCGCCTCCCCCAACGAGGCGGCGGCGATCCGCGCTTTGCCCGAAAGCAGGGGTAAGCTCATCGTGACGCCGGGGGTTCGACCCGCTGGGGCGTCACTGGGGGACCAGAAACGCGTGGCGACCCCGGCTCAGGCACTGGGAAATGGCGCCGACCATATCGTCGTCGGGCGGCCGATCGTTCAGGCTGAGGACCCAGCAGCAGCTGCGCAGGCGGTATTGTCCGAGATTCGTGATCAATAAGCGACGCATCCGCTCGTTGTGTCACAAATTGAACACAAACTTATCGCGCCTGACAAATACATCCATTCTCACCTGTGTCATATGCCAACTGCGTGCTAACCTGAATTCAGGTGATACTCCCCGACGAACTGGTTCTTCCTGATGTTCGTCACCTCCCCCCGCTCACTCAGGCGGGGGGCCTTTCGTTGGCCTAAGCGCCGCGGCCCTTCGCCCCCATGTTCATCGCGAAACGAATACCGTAGAATGGGGCGGACCCCATCGATATTGCCATGCCCGCTATTTGTCGTGATTGCCTGCACCAGATCGAAGCCGCACGGCGTTGTCCGTCCTGCGGCAGCCCGCGTGTGCTGGCCCATCCGGAACTGCACGACCTTTCCGTCGCACATATGGACTGCGACGCTTTCTATGCCTCGGTGGAAAAGCGCGACAATCCGGAGTTGGAAGGCAAACCCGTCATCATCGGCGGCGGGCGGCG
>NZ_LWGH01000403.1:0-2170 GCF_001635395.1 Sulfitobacter sp. HI0129
CCGCCCGCCGGGGCGCAGAACGCGGAACGCCTCGTTCAGGGCCTCCTGCGGGCGCGTGACGTTCCGGATGCCGAAACTGATGGTGTAGACGTCGAAGCTGTCGTCGGGAAAGGGCAGCGCCATCGCGTCCCCCACCACCCAGTCGAGGCTTTCCGCGAGGTCCTGCGCCTCAGCGCGCTTGCGGCCTTCGACGAGCATGGGTTCGGTCAGGTCCAGCACCGTGGCATGGCCCGAACCGGCACGTTTCAGAAAGCGAAAGGAAATATCGCCCGTGCCCCCTGCAACATCCAGCAGGCGCTGCCCTCGCCGCGGGGCGAGCCAATCCATCATGGCGTCTTTCCAGAGCCGGTGGATGCCAAGGCTCATGGCATCGTTCATCACATCGTACTTGCGCGCGACATCGCTGAACAGGTCCTTGACCTTGCCGGCCTTTTCGCTTTCCAGCACGGTGCGCGCGCCGAAATGAGTGGTCTTGCCGCTGGTATCGCTCATGGTGGGTTGATGTCCTTCGATTTCATCCCTTGTTATAGGATGCGGGCGCGCAGGGGCAATCCGCACCATTCACCACAGAGAGAACCGAGACCACCATGCCTGAACTGCCCGAAGTGGAAACCGTGCGACGGGGTCTCGCCCCGGTCATGGAAGGCACCGTGATCGAACGCGCGGAGGTCAACCGCCCCGATCTGCGCTGGCCCTTCCCCGATGACATGGCGGGCCGGCTGACCGGCCAGCGGGTGGAGCGGCTGCGACGCCGGTCCAAGTACATCCTCGGCGATCTTTCATCGGGTGAAACGCTCCTGATACATCTGGGCATGTCGGGGCGCATGCTGATCTCCGGCGATCCGCTGGGGCAGTTCGTCCATGATCATCCCGCGCCGGAGAAACACGATCATGTGGTGTTCCACCTCGCCAACGGTGCCCGGGTCACGTTCAACGATCCCCGGCGGTTCGGGGCGATGGACCTGA
This sequence comes from Sulfitobacter sp. HI0129, assembly GCF_001635395.1. Classification (NCBI taxonomy): domain Bacteria; kingdom Pseudomonadati; phylum Pseudomonadota; class Alphaproteobacteria; order Rhodobacterales; family Roseobacteraceae; genus Sulfitobacter; species Sulfitobacter sp. HI0129. Next base: position 967 of record NZ_LWGH01000403.1, read on the forward strand.
TGCGTACCGAAAGCGCGGATACCCACAAGCTGCTGGCGGTGCTAGGGCCCGAACCCTTGGGCAATGCCTTCAACGAAGCCCACCTTGTGGCTGCGCTGAAAGGACGCAACACGCCGATCAAGGCGGCGCTGCTGGATCAGCGCATCGTCGCGGGGCTGGGCAACATCTATGTCTGCGAAGCGCTTTTTCGGGCGGGGATCCACCCTGCCCGCAAGGCGGGGCGCATTTCCTCCACCCGGGTCGCGGCGCTGGTACCGATCATCCGCGACGTGCTGACGGAGGCGATCACCGCGGGGGGATCCTCCCTGCGGGATTTCCGGCAGGCGGACGGGGAACTGGGCTATTTTCAGCACCGTTTCGATGTCTACGGTCGCGAAGGCCAGCCCTGCCGCACCCCCGGCTGTACCGGAACAATCCGAAGAATCGTGCAGTCGGGCCGGTCGTCCTTCTACTGTGCGCTATGTCAAAGATAGCTTGAAACGTCTTCGGCCCGTGATATGCACGGATGCCTGAGCGTAGTGAACGAGGGACAGCCAGATGGCGTATGAAACGATCACACTCGAGGTGGACAACCATGTCGCCCTCATCACGTTGAACCGGCCCGATGCGCTCAATGCGTTGAACGATCAGCTGATGAGCGAACTGGCGGAGGCGCTCAAGAGCAGCCAAGAGAACGAGAAGGTGCGCTGCATCATCGTCACCGGGTCGGAAAAGGCATTCGCCGCCGGGGCCGATATCGCGATGATGCGCGACAAATCCTTTGTCGAAGCTTTTTCCGGTGATCTCTTTACGCCCGAAACGGATCAGATCATGCGGATCCGCAAACCGATCATCGCCGCCGTGTCCGGCTATGCGCTGGGCGGCGGATGCGAACTGGCGATGATGTGCGATTTCATCATCTGCTCGGAAACCGCCAAGTTCGGCCAGCCGGAAATCAACCTCGGCGTCGTGGCGGGCATCGGGGGCACTCAGCGTCTGACCCGGCTGGTGGGGAAATCCAAGGCGATGGACATGAACCTGACGGGCCGGTTCATGGATGCCGCCGAAGCAGAGCGCGCGGGCCTCGTGAGCCGTGTGGTTCCGGTCAAGAAGCTGATGGACGAAGCCATGAGCGCCGCCCAGAAGATCGCCGAGAAATCCATGATCTCCGTCATGGTGGTGAAGGAGGCGGTGAACCGCGCCTATGAGGTGCCGCTGCGCGAGG
>NZ_LWGH01000404.1:0-3639 GCF_001635395.1 Sulfitobacter sp. HI0129
GCATCGCGCGAAATTGACGGCCCCCGCGCCCCCCCCTCAAAAGGCGGAGCGGATGCCCAGCCCCACGCCGAACCGGCGCGTGTCGTATAGGCCGATGTTGCTGTCCGTGCGCGATGCGCTCACCGTCAGGGCGGGGTTGAAACCGTAGTAGTCGATGCCCCGGAAGGTGGCCGTCGCATCGGCGAAGACCCGTCTGTCCTGCCGACCCGTGGGGCTGTGGGGCGACACGTCGTAATCGCGCAGCGCCACCCCCAGCCCCAGTGTCACCTCCGCCCCCATCATGGTCTCGCCAAGGTCGACCCCGCCGCGCGCCTCGACCTCGCGGTATTCGGCCTGCCCGCTGTCCGAAATGGTCTGCCGTGCCGACAGCCCGCCAAAGACGGTGCGCCCGCTCTCCAACCGCTCGCTCAGCCGCAGGGCGGCGGCCAGCGTATCGACATCCACGGTCGCTTGCCCCATCTGCTTCTCCGCATCCACCGCAAAGGAAAGCTGCCGCCGCGGGGTGATCTTCATGCTCTGCGCGGCCCCCAGCCGCAGGAAGGACGCATAGCGCGCGCCCGCGTACCAGCTTTGCCCCAGTTCGGCATCCAGCGTGAACTCCCGGCGGTGATCGGCGCTGAGGCTGCGAAACCCGTAGCCGATGCTGGCGGAGCCGAAGGCGAAGTCACCGCCGCTGACCCCGGGGGCAGTAGCCCGCGCGCTGTCAGAAAGTACGAAACTGCGGTAGGAGAGTGAGAATTTCAGATCATGCGCCCGCCGCTCCGTCTGGGCCATGCGGTAGCGGCTGCGCAACGCGGCCCCGTATTCCAGCCCCGACAGGGCCCGGGCCGCGCCGGTCAGCGCATATTCCACCGGCGCGCCGAAAAGCAGGTCGCTCAGCACGTGGTTCAAGCGGGAGCTTTCGCGCGCCGAGCCGTTGTTGATGTTGGAATTGGGCGCCAGCGTGAAGGACAGATGCGTCTGCCACGGGTTCTGCCGCTGCACATGGCGAAAATCGCGCCGCGCGCGGTCCGCATGGCGCGCGGTGGGGGCGTGATGGGCCGCCCGGCGCAACCAGAACTGCGCCCGCGTGCGCTTGCCGTCCGATGACAGGGCCTGCGCCATCGCCCGCGCGGCGGCGTAGCGTTCGGTATCGGTGTCGGCGAGCGCCCATGCCTGCCGGGCGGCCTGCCGGGCCTGATCGTAAAGACCCTGATCGCGCATCGCGCGGGCGCGGATCACATGGGCGCCCTGATCCTGCGGGTCCCGCCCCAGCAGCGCTTCGGCCAGCATGCGCGCCTCGTCGGGCGCACCCTGCCGGATCGCCTCCACCGCAAGGGCGCCCATCTGCTGGGGCGAAAGCGTGATATCGGACCAGCCCGGCACCGCCAGCCCCACCCAAAGGGCGAGCACGACGGTCCGGCGCAGACGCCCCCGGGCCGGTCTCATGGGGTTGCCGCGGGGTCCCGGTAGACGATGAAGCCGCTGGTGTCGCGGACCGTGGCATTGTCGTATTCCGCGCTGTTTTCCAGCACCAGAACGCCCACGATCTCGTTCGGGCCATTGCCCGAGACGATGGCGTAGTAATTGCCCTCTTCGTATGGCTGCACGGTGCCGGCATCGTCGACAAAGGTGCTCGACAGGCTGCCCAGTATCTCTCCGTTGTTGTCCAGCACCCCGGGTTCGATCTTGAACCGTGCATCGGGAATACTGGTGAGCGAGGCGGTGTTCTTGGCGTTGATGCGGCCATAGACATCCATGGTGATGTCGTTGCCCTGCAGATCGAAGACCCGCCGGTTGCTGAGCACGCCGCGCACCGCGTCACCGCGCCCGGTGGCGGTGCTGTTGAAATCGTCGAAATCGATATCGATCGCCAGATCGGCGGTGGAATATTCCAGCCCGCCGCGCCCGTTGAAATCGCGCATCCCGGCGGCGCGCCCCTCGAAACGGGCCTGTCCGCCGCTCGGTAGGGTGACGGAGTTTTCCCGCTGGTAGATGAAACCGCCGAAACCGTAGTCCACATAGGCGCCGGTGCGCACGATGGCGAACTGGGTGTTGGGCACGCCCGCGGCGTTGCTGTTGCGGCTGACGCCGTAGATCGCGCGATGCCGGAACTGGTTGATCGGCGCGCCGTTGATGCTGTCGGGATACTGGGCGTCGGCCTCGTAGACCGCGTAATCCCCGAAGGATTTCACCAGGTCGCCGCGCTGGTAGACGTTGGAGCCGTCGAAGGCCAGACCGTCCACCGTGAAGCTGTCGGTATCGCCATCGTAGCTGACGGAGGCGACGAAGCCGTTGCCGCTCTTGCCTTCCTCCTCGCTGCGCGGTTCCAGCCGGAAGATGCGGCTGCTGGGCGAGGGGGAGGTGGTGCCGGGCGGGATGCCTTCGCGCAGGATCGGGTTGCCGTTCTCGTCGGTGGTGACCCCGCCGCCGCTGCCTGTCGGGTCCGTCGCATCCCCGCCGAACGGGGGGGTGCCGCCACACGCGGCAAGAAGCGCGCACAGCAAGACTGCTGCTGTCTTCGATGTCATGTTGCCTGCCCTCGTCGTATTATTTTGCACAACCCTCCGCCGGGGGGGCGCGTGTTGTCAACGGCGCGCACCGCCGGGCCCGCAGGTTCCCCGCGAGGGTGGTCAAAAAGCAATACCGCATATGGCGGTTCCTGCAGGTTCGCCGCGCAGATATAGTCGTGCCGAATCCCAAGCCCTTTCCGACCAGCAAGGACCGCCGCCATGCCTCTCAGCACCGACCAGCAAGCCGAAATCGACGCCCTGCGCGCGGAACCGCAGGTCACGCTGCGCGCCGTGTCGCCGGGGATGGAGGCGCATCTTTACGCCGCGATCCCGGTGCTCGATCACGGTTTCGTCCGGGTGATCGATTACATGGGCGACGACGCGGCGATCTGTCAGGCGGCGCGGGTGAGCTATGGCAAGGGCACCAAGAGCGTCCAGAACGACGAGGGGCTGATCCGCTATCTCATGCGGCACTGGCATTCGACCCCCTTCGAGATGTGCGAGATCAAGCTGCACGTGAAGCTGCCGGTCTTCGTGGCGCGCCAGTGGATCCGGCACCGGACGGCCAATGTGAACGAATATTCCGCCCGCTACTCGATCCTCGACCGTGAATTCTACATCCCCGCGCCGGAGCATGTGAACGCCCAGTCCGTGGTCAACAACCAGGGCCGCGGTGGCGTGCTGGAGGGGGAGGAGGCCGCCCGGGTGCTGGAGATCCTCAAGGCCGACAGCAACCGCGCCTATGACCACTACGAACAGATGATCGCCAGCGAAGGCCCCGACGGCGCCCCGCAGGGCGGGCTCGCGCGGGAGCTGGCGCGGATGAACCTGCCCAGCAACATCTATACCCAATGGTACTGGAAGGTGGATCTGCACAACCTCTTCCACTTCCTGCGGCTGCGCGCGGACGCCCATGCGCAATACGAGATCCGCGTCTATGCCGATGCGATCTGCTCCGTCGTGGCCGACTGGGTTCCCGCGGCCTATTCCGCCTTCGAAGATTACCGCCTCGGCGGCGCCACGCTTTCCGCCCGCGCGCTGGACTGCATCCGCCGCATGCTGAAGGGCGAGGAGGTGACGCAGGAGAATTCCGGCATGTCGAAGGGAGAATGGCGGGAGTTTCAGGGGGTTATTAGCTAGATGATTG
>NZ_LWGH01000405.1:0-8972 GCF_001635395.1 Sulfitobacter sp. HI0129
CCGGACTGGGCGGGGCCGCGGCGGATGTTGTCCAGCGTGATGGCCCCGATGAGCATATCGTCGCGCCGCCGGACCAGAAACAGCGGCATGGCCGTCCCGCCGGAGACCGAGCGCTGCGCCCAGTAGACGCGATTGGTAAAGGCCTTGCGGGTCAGATGGTCATCGGCCCAAGCGGGTTCCCACGGGGTGAGATAATCGATGCTGTCGACGCGCAGCGCGGCCCAGGCGCGGAAATCGGCATGGATCGGGGGGCGCAGCGAAAGGCGCTCCGTCTCGATCCGCAGTTTCCGCTTGATCAGCAGCATCAGGCAGCGCGGCGGTCTTGCAACTGGGCGAGGCCGGGGGCGCCATCCACGGGCCCGTAGAGCGCGAGGGCGGCGGGCGCGCCGAGCGCCATGGTCTCGGCGAAGTCGCGCACGTCGCCAGTGGTCACGGCGTCGATCCGGGCGATGGTTTCATCGAGCGGCGGCACGCGGTCCCAGATCTGGACGAGCCGCGCCAGCCGTTCGGCCCGGTTCGACGGGCTTTCCAGCCCCATGAGCAGCCCCGCCTTCATCTGCGCGCGGGCGCGGGCGACCTCTGCGGGGGACATGTCGGCAGCGGCGCGCTTCATCTCGTCGATGGTTATGGTCGCCAGTTCGGGCAGCTGTTCGGCGCTGGTGCCTGCATAGATCGTCATCATGCCGGTGTCGGCATAGGCCCCGGCGGAGGCGAAGATCGTATAGCACAGCCCGCGGCTTTCGCGGATTTCCTGAAACAGGCGGCTCGACATGCCGCCGCCGAGGGCAGAGGCGTAGATCTGCGCGATGTAGATGTCATCGGCCTTGTAGCCCGGCGATTCGAGGCCGAGCGCGAAATGCGCCTGTTCCAGCGGTTTGATCTGCCGGATCTCTCCGCCCCGGAAGCGGGCGGCCTCCACGTCGAACAGGGGCTTGGCGGGCATGTCGCCAAAGAGCTTTTCGGCAAGGCGCACGATTTCGTCGTGATCCACAGCACCGGCGGCGGCGAGGATCATCTGTTCGGGGCCGTAGTGATCGGCGATGAAGCTGCGCAGGTCGTCCCGGCTGAACGAGGAAACCCGTTCGGCGGGGCCGAGGATGCTGCGGCCGATGGGCTGATCAGGATAGGCCTCTTCCTGAAGCCAGTCGAAGATCACGTCGTCCGGGGTGTCCAGCGCCTGACCGATTTCCTGCAGGATCACGCCGCGCTCGGTCTCGATCTCGCTGTCGTCGAGCACGGGGTTGCGCAGGATGTCGGCGATGACGTCGAGCCCGAGCGCCACATCGTTTTCCAGCACCCGCACGTAATAGGCCGTCACCTCGCGGGAGGTATAGGCGTTGATGTAGCCGCCCACGTCCTCGATCGCTTCGGCGATTTGCAGCGACGAACGCGTGGCCGTGCCCTTGAACGCCATGTGTTCAAGAAAATGCGCGATGCCGTTCTGCTGTTGCAGTTCATGCCGCCCCCCGGCGTTCACCCAGATGCCCACGGAGGCGGAGGCGAGCCCGGGCATATGTTCGGTGACGATGCGGAAGCCGTTAGAAAGGCGGTGCTGGTTCAGGCTCATGAAGAGACATGCTCCCTGATGAAGGCGGTAAGCGCGCCGAGGTCATTGTCGATCCGGGTGAACCGTTCCTCGCGCTCGAAAAGGTCGGACATGCGGGGCGGCAGCGCGGGGCGCTGGCCGGTGGCGGCCTCCACCGCGTCGGGGAACTTGGCGGGATGGGCGGTGGCCAGCGTGATCATCGGCGTGTGGGCCTTACGCATCTCCTCCGCCACCTTGATGCCCACGGCGGAATGGGGGCAGACCAGCTCGCCACTGCGTTCCAGCGTGTGGGCGATGGTGCGGGAGGTTTCCTCTTCGCTGGCGCGGCCCGAATCGTAGATCTCCCGCAGGGCCTCCATGGCGCCCTGGCTCACGTCGAAGCCGCCCTTGGCGAGTTCCTCCATCGACTGGCGCACAGCGCCCGCGTCCCGGTCGTAGGCGTCGAACAGCGCGCGTTCGAAGTTCGACGATACCTGAATGTCCATCGACGGGCTGATGGAGGGTTCCACCCCGCCCTTGTGATAGCCCTGCCCGCGCAGGGTGCGGTCCAGAATGTCGTTCTGGTTGGTGGCGACCACGAGCCGGTCGATGGGCAGGCCCATGCGCTTCGCGATATAGCCCGCGAAGACATCCCCGAAATTGCCGGTGGGCACGGTGAAGGAGACGCTGCGGTCCGGCGCGCCCAGCGAGACGGCGGAGGTGAAGTAATAGACCACCTGCGCCAGCACCCGGCCCCAGTTGATCGAATTGACGCCCGCCAGCTTCACCTCGTCCCGGAAGGCGAAATCGTTGAACATGTCCTTCAGCCGGGCCTGGCAATCGTCGAAGTCACCATCGACGGCCAGCGCATGGACGTTGCTTTCGGAGGGTGTGGTCATCTGGCGGCGCTGGACGTCGCTGACCCTGCCATGGGGGTAGAGGATGAAGACATCGACGTTGTCGAGGCCCCGGAACGCCTCGATCGCCGCGGAGCCGGTATCGCCGGAGGTGGCGCCTACGATGGTCACACGTTCGCCGCGCCGGGTCAGCGCCGCCTGAAACATCTGCCCAATGAGCTGCATGGCGAAATCCTTGAACGCCAGCGTCGGGCCGTGGAACAGCTCCAGCAGGAAATGGTTCGGGGCAAGCTGCTTGAGCGGCGCGCGGGCGGCATGGCCGAACCCGGCATACGCGCGGGCGATGATCGCGCGGAAGGCGTCATCGTCGAAGGTATCGCCCACGAAGGGGCGCATGACGGCAAAGGCCGCGTCTTCGTAGCTGGCGCCCGCCAGTGCCGCGATGTCGGCAGGGGACATCTGCGGGATCGATTCCGGTACATAGAGGCCACCGTCCCGGGCGAGGCCGGTGAGCATCGTGTCCTCGAAGGGAAGAACGGGGGCGGATCCGCGGGTCGAGATGTAACGCATCGGGTCTATCAGCTTTCAGAAACAGATGGGCGGCGGCGGCGCAGGAAGGCGACCGTCATGGCGAGCCAGAGGGCGGCGAGGGAGAACCACGTGATCGCATATTGCATGTGATCGTTCGGAATTGCGGCGGTGTCTACCGGCAAAGCGTCAATTCCCGGGAGGGTTGGATCGACCTGCCGCGCCACCACGAGGACCGGGCGGGTCTGGAGAGCCGTGGCCATGGCAGGCACATCGCGGGCGAACCAGATGTTGCGGTCCCGGTCCGGGTCGGGGGTGAAGTTGTCGGTTTCGCGCGGCCATTGCAGGTTGCCGGTTACGGTCAGCGGGCCGTCCGGCAGGGCCGTGTCCTTGGCGGAAGTGGGCAGGAAGCCGAGATCGACCATCAGGGTGTCGCCGGTCTGCGCCTCGAAGGGCGCGATCACCCGGTAGCCTGCGCCGACCTGCTTTTGCGACACGAGGACATGCAGCGGATCCCCGACGATCCGGCCCGTGAGCGTGACGGGCAGATAGGCGTGCGCCTGCGGGTCGGGGGTGGCGGGCAGCTCTACCGGGGCGGCGGCGATGCGCGCGTCGATATCGGCGATGATCGCCTCTTTCCACGCCAGCCGCTGCACCTGCCAGATGCCCAGTGCGACCAGCACGGCGGCGCCGCCCAGTCCGACGATCAGCAGAAAGAGGGTACGGCGCATGGAACCTCGTCCGGCGGAAAAGCAAAGGCGCGCAGGATGCCCCGCGCGCCCGGTGTTTAGTGTGATCGCTCCGTCGGATGCAAGCCCGACGGCAGGGTCAGATGCCCCACATGTAGACGGCGAAGAACAGGAACAGCCAGACCACGTCCACGAAGTGCCAGTACCAGGCGGCGGCCTCGAAGCCGACGTGACGCTCCGGCGTGAAATCGCCCTTGATGGCCCGCACGAGGCAGACGGCAAGGAAGATCGTCCCGATGATCACATGGGCGCCGTGGAAGCCGGTGGCCATGAAGAAGCTGGAATAGAAGACGTCGCCGCCGAAGGTCCAGTCATCATGGACCAGCAGCTCGCGGTATTCATAGGCCTGCAGCGCCGTGAAGAAGATGCCCAGCACGATGGAGATCGCCAGACCGTTGATCAGGTCGCGACGGTTGTTTTCATGCACCAGCGCGTGGTGTGCCCATGTCACGGCACAGCCCGACAGCAACAGGACCAGCGTGTTGATCAGCGGCAGGTGGAAGGCATCTACGGGGTGGATGTCCGGCGGGATGTACTGCGAGCCGACGTATTCGTTCATCGGGTAGAGGGCCTGTTTGAAGAAGGTCCAGAACCACGCGGCGAAGAACATCACCTCGGACATGATGAACAGGATGAAGCCATAGCGCAGGCCGATGCGCACGACGGGGGTGTGATCGCCGATGCGGCTTTCGTCCACCACTTCGGACCACCAGCCGAACATGACGTAGAGCACCGCGACGAAGCCGCCGATGAAGAGGAAGGGCGTCATGTCGTGCATCCACAGCACGCCGCCGATCAGCATGGCGATACCGGCGATGGACCCAAGAAGCGGCCAGCTCGACGGGCTCAGGATATGGTAGTCGTGGTTCTTTGCATGGGCCATTTTTGCGGGTCCCTCACCTTTGTTCATTCAGGTCTTTATCAATTCAGGTCTGTCGTCGCGGCGTCGTCCAGCGCGGCATAGCCTTCGGGCAGGTCGATTTCGTAGAATGTATAGGACAGCGTGATCGTATGTACAAACTTCCCGTCGGGGTCATCGACGATTTCGGGATCGACATAGAAGCTGACCGGCATCTGCACGCGTTCGCCGGGGGCGAGCACCTGTTCGGTGAAGCAGAAGCATTCGATCTTTTCGAAATAGGCGCCCGCGGCATAGGGCGTGACGTTGTAGCTGGCCTGCCCCGCGATGGGCTTGTCGGTGGGGTTGTAGGCTTCGTAATACGCAAGGCCGGTTTCGCCGATGCGCAGTTCCATCTCGCGCTCGACGGGTTTGAACTCCCACGCCATGTTCTGGTTCAGCGAGGCGTCGAACCGGACCTTGATGGTCTTGTCCAGAACCTCGTCCGACGCGGTTTCCACCTGCCCCGGCACGCCGCCGAAGCCCGTGACCCGGCAGAACCAGTCGTAGAAGGGCACCGAGGCCCATGCCAGGCCGCCCATCAGCACCACCACCGATACTGTCTGCACGACCGTCTTCTGGGGACCGGAAAGCGCCATCAGTTGTTCACCTCTCGCTGGGCTGCAGGAAGTTCGAAATCCGTCTGGGTAATCTTGACGTAGGTGAGCGCCATGACCAGCACGACGAAGCCGCCCAGCAGAAGGCCCACGCCCACGTTGCGCCCCTTGCGGCGGCGGTGCAGATCATGTTCGGACCGCAGGCTCATGCCCAGCCTCCCAGACCCCAGGGCCGCAGCGTCGCCTCGGCCAGGATCGCGCCGAAATGCAAAAAGAGATACCACAGCGACAGACGGAAGAACTTGCGCTCCACCGCGTAGTTGTCAGCCTCTGCCGCCGCCTCGTCCCGCTGCCAGATGCGCCATGCGCCCAGCAGGAACAGGGCGTTCAGCACCAGTGCCACGGCAAGGTAGAGCGGGCCGCCGATGGCGGTGAAGCCGGTGCCCACGGCCAGCACGAAGAGCAGCGCGGTATAGATCAGGATCTGGCGGCGCGTGGCCGGACGGCCATGGGTCACGGTCAGCATCGGCACGCCGGCGTCGTCGTAATCGGAGCGCATGAACAGCGCCAGCGCCCAGAAGTGCGGCGGCGTCCACATGAAGATCAGCGCGAACATCAGCCAAGCCTCGACCGAGAAGCTGCCGGTGGCCACGATCCAGCCGATGACCGGCGGAAAGGCCCCTGCGGCACCGCCGATGACGATGTTCTGCGGCGTCCGCCGCTTGAGCCACATGGAATAGAAGACGGCGTAGAACAGGATGGTGAAGAGCAGCATCGCCCCCGCCAGCAGGTTCGCCGCCAGCGCCAGCATCATCACCGACAGGCCCGACAGCGCCACGCCGAGCGCCAGCGCCTCGCCGGGCTGGACCCGGCCCGAGGGGATGGGGCGGCCCTGCGTCCGCTTCATCACCGCGTCGATATCGGCGTCCCACCACATGTTCAGCGCGCCGGAGGCCCCTGCCCCGATGGCGATGAACAGGATCGAGGCAAAGGCGATGACCGGGTTCACCGGCACCGGCGCGGCAAGAAGCCCGACCAGCGCCGTGAACACCACGAGCGACATGACACGCGGCTTCAGCAGGGCGAAGTAATCGCCAAGCTGCGCGTCATATTCCTGCACGGTGTTATTCGTCATGTCGGTCATGCCGTATCCATCCGGATCAAGGGAAATGCGGCGGGGCGAACCCCGCTGCAATCGTTACTTGGACGCCACCGTGATCGTCTGCGGGATGCCGGCGTATTCGGCCTTCGCCCGGCCCAGCCATTCGGCATAGGCCTCTTCGGAGACGACCTTTACGGTGATCGGCATATAGGCATGCGCCTGGCCGCACAGCTCGGAGCACTGGCCGAAGTAGACGCCTTCCTGGCTGGCGTTGAACCACAGTTCGGCCAGGCGACCCGGCACGCCGTCCTGCTTCACGCCGAAGGCGGGAATGGTCCAGGCGTGGATCACGTCGGATGCGGTCACCTGCATGACGACGGTCTTGCCGACGGGAATCACAACGGCGGTGTCGGTGGCGAGCAGGAATTCATCCTCGGAGTAACCCGCTTCCTCAAGCTGGGCGATCACCTCGGGTGTTTTCATGTTCTGGCCGTCCAGCGCCGGGGCGCCGATCATGTAGCTGTCAAAGCCGAAGCCCTCGTCCACATATTCGTAGGACCAGTACCACTGGTTGCCGATGGCCTTGATGGTCACGTCCGCTTCGGGAATTTCCTGTTGGCGGAACAGGATCGGCAGCGAATAGGCCCCGATGAGCACCAGAATCAGGATGGGAATCACCGTCCAGGCGATTTCAACCGGGGTGTGGTGCGTGAAGGAAGCGGCATTGGGGTTGCGCTTCTTGGCGTAGCGGAAGGCGACCCAGAGGATCAGCGCCGTCACGAAGATACAGATGGCGATGATGATCACCAGCAGCAGGTTGTCGAGGAAATGGATATCCTCCGCCACCTGCGTCACGGCGGGCTGAAAGCTCGTCTCCCCGTCCGTTGGCTTCCCGATGATGGGCAGACCGTCGATCCGCAGGTTGTCCTGCGCCATTGCCGGAAGGGCGGCGACAGCGGTCATGAGACCCGAAAGAGTGAAAAGTTGTTTCATAAGTCGTCCTGATCTTGTGACCATTGCCATGCGATTGACGCCCGGGGCGGACGGCGAGCCGGTCCGGGCGTTGTAATCTCGATGCTTACAATCATATTCTGTGTTCGAGATAAAGACACCTGCTTGCGTCAAACGGACGCGAATCGCGTTTTCTTGCCGCGCACGAAGGACCTGCCACCATGAGCGACGACGCCTTTTCGCCCTTTTCGGGCCTGCTTGACCGTGAAACCGCCCTTGCCACCCTGCGCGAGGCGGTGGCCGGTGCCGACGACGGGGAGCTGTTTTTCGAGCGGCGCCGTTCGGAGGCGCTGATGTTCGACGACGGGCGGCTGAAGACGGCGAGCTACGACGCCTCGGAGGGATTCGGCCTGCGCGCGGTGCGCGGCGAGGTCACGGGATACGCCCATTCGACCGAAATTTCCGAACGCGCCCTGCGCCGGGCCGCCGAAACCGCGCGTCTTGCGGTGGCCGAAGGCGGCGGCACGCTGGCCGATGCCCCGCTGGCGACCAACCGGAGGCTTTACACCGATGCCGATCCGATCGCCGGGGCGGCCTTTCCCGTGAAGGTGGAGACCCTGCGCGAAATCGACGATTTCCTGCGCGGGCTGGACGCCCGCGTCGTGCAGGTCAGCGCCTCCATCGCCGCCTCTATCCAGGAGGTCGAGATCCTGCGCCCCGAGGGGCTGAGCACCCGCGACACCCGGCCGATGACGCGGATCAACATCTCCGTCATCGTGGAGGAGGACGGGCGCCGCGAATCCGGTTCCGCCGGGGGTGGCGGGCGCATCGGCCTCAACGGGCTGATGGAGCCGGCCGACTGGCAGGCCCGCGCCCGCGAAGCCCTGCGCATCGCCTGCGTGAACCTGCGGGCGGAGCCTGCGCCCGCCGGCGTGATGGACGTGGTGCTGGGGCCGGGCTGGCCCGGTATCCTGCTGCACGAGGCGATCGGCCACGGGCTGGAGGGGGATTTCAACCGCAAGGGATCGAGCGCCTTTGCCGGGCTGATGGGCCAGCGCATCGCGGCCCCCGGCGTCACCGTGCTGGACGACGGCACGATCCCGGACCGGCGCGGTTCGATTTCCGTCGACGACGAAGGCACGCCGTCGGCCCGCAACGTGCTGATCGAGGACGGCGTGCTGGTGGGCTACATGCAGGACCGTCAGAACGGGCGGCTGACGGGCGGCGGCTCCACCGGGAACGGACGGCGCCAGAGCTTTGCCCATGCGCCGATGCCGCGGATGACGAATACCTACATGCTGGGGGGTGACAGTTCGCCCGCCGATATCCTCGCCGACCTGAAGGACGGGATCTATGCCGTGGGCTTCGGCGGCGGTCAGGTTGACATCACCAATGGCAAGTTCGTCTTTTCCTGCACCGAAGCCTACCGGGTGAAGAACGGCAAGGTGGGGGCCCCGGTCAAGGGCGCCACGCTGATCGGCGACGGGGCGACCGCGCTGCAGCAGATCCGCGCCATCGGCAATGACCCCGCGCTCGATCCCGGTATCGGCAACTGCGGCAAGGCGGGGCAATGGGTGCCCGTGGGCGTGGGCCAGCCGACGCTGATGATCGGCGGGCTGACGGTGGGCGGCTCCGCGGCCTGACGGCGGCGGGGCGCGGTGCGCGAGTATCGCCGCGCCCGAAGCTCTTGAGCGAAATACGTCTTTTTTCCTTCACCTGTTGTTAACCGGAATCGCCCGATGGTGAAGGTGCAACGGACGGAGAACAGGGATGACTGAAAGGACGACGCATCCTTCTTCCACTCA
>NZ_LWGH01000406.1:0-7220 GCF_001635395.1 Sulfitobacter sp. HI0129
GCATCAGGACGACGCCCAGCAGCACCACGATCGCCCCGCTTTGCGCATAGCGCGGATCATAAAGCAGATCGACGAGCATGGGCCCCGCAAACGCCATCCCCGCCAGCAGCAGCATGACACTCGCGGTCAGCCCATAGCGCATGGGCCGCAGCCGTGATGAGCCCTTCGCGGCGGTTTCGCGGTAGATGGGGATCATCACCCGTCCGCTCACGCTTAGGCCGAGAAGCAGCGGAAAACTCGCCAGGAAATAGCCGATATTATAGATGCCCAGCGTTTCGAGCGCCAGGAAGCCACCCAGAATGGCCTTGTCCCCCTGACTGGCGAAAAACCATCCCATGGTGGAGAGAAATATCCATTTGCCGAATGACACAAGCTCCCGCAGCGACCGCGCCTCCCAGCGGAACCTGTTGGGCGGCCCCGGCAGGAACGTCCAGGTCAGCCCAAGCTTCGCAAGAATGCCGATCACTCCGCCGATCACCAATGCGGCCACCGACTGCAAAAGCAGTGCCAGCACGATCATGGCAACAATCCCCACAATTTGCGAGGTGAGGTCGAGCAGCGTCAGCCGCCCCATCGCCAGATGCCGATGCGCCGTTTCGATCCGCGTCGGGTTGAAGCCCGCCACGGCAAGCCCCAGCCCGGCGATCGGCAGGTAATAGATCAGCGCCGGCGCGTCATAGAGCCATGCCGCGGGATAAGCCAGAAGACAGGCCACCAGCCAGAGCGCGAAGCCCCGGATGGCCTGTATCGTCCATGCGGTGTTCAGAAAGTCGGGATCGTCGCCGCGTTTGCTCTGCGCGATGGAAGGTCCGATGCCAATGTCTGAGAACAGCGTCAGCCCCACCGTCACTACGGAGATAAGCGCCATGAGGCCAAACGCCTCCGGAAACAGCAGCCGCGTCAGGATCAGGTTCGACGCCAGGCGGATCGCCTGCGACGCGCCGTAGCCCAGCACGATCCATGAGGCGGAGCGTATCACACGGGCCATCAGGCGGTTGCCGCTCAGCAGTCGTAAAGCCCCAGCAAACACCAAAAACATCGCCCCTGATCCGGTTTCGCGGCAGACTAGTGGCTCGGGCGGCCTTGTGCCAGTGGCAAGGCTGCGGGTAACAAGGTGCAACCGCGCAAGGGGGCCCCGCGTTGCACATCGCCTACATCCTGAACACCTATCCGCAGCCCTCCCACTCCTTCATCCGCCGAGAGATCCGCGCGCTCGAAGCGCAGGGCCACCAAGTGAGCCGCATCGCCATGCGCGGCCCCGATGCGCCGCTCGTCGATGCGCAGGACCGGGCAGAGGCGGAACGCACGGAGCATGTGCTGGCATTGGGCGGCGCGGAGCTGGGCCGGGCAAGCTGGCGCCGCCTGCGTACAGCCCCGCGGGAGTGGTGGTCGGCGGCACGGCGGGCCTGGGCACTGGGGCGCGCGTCGGAAACCGGTGTGCTGCGGCATATGATCTATCTCGCCGAAGCCGCGGTGGTGGCGGAGCGTTGCGCCGACATGGGCGCGGATCACGCCCACGCCCATTTCGGGACCAATGCCGCAACCGTGGCAATGCTCGCGCGGATCATGGGCGGCCTGCCCTACAGCTTTACCGTGCATGGCCCTGAAGAGTTCGACAGCCCGCGCGCGTTGTCCTTGGGCGAAAAGATCGCCCGCGCCGCCTTTACCGTGGCGATCAGCCAATACGGGCGCAGCCAGTTGTGCCGCTGGGCCGACCCGGAAGACTGGGACCGCATCAAGGTCGTCCATTGCGGGATCGATCCATCGCGCTTCGCCGCATTGCGCCCTCTGACGGACGGACCCCGGCGCATCCTGTCGATCGGACGTTTCGTGGAACAGAAGGGCCAGCTCGCCCTGATCGAGGCGATGGGAAAGCTGCGCCATCCCACCCTGCATCTGACGCTCGTGGGCGACGGCGAGATGCGGCCCCGCATCCGGGCCGCCATTGCGCGCCACGGGCTGGAGGACCGGGTCACGCTAACCGGCTGGGTCGATGAGGCCCGGATAGAGGACGAACTGGCCGCCTCCCATGCGCTGGTGATGCCCAGCTTCGCCGAGGGCCTGCCCATGGTGGTGATGGAAGCCATGGCCGCGGCGCGCCCGGTCATCGCGACCTATGTGGCCGGCACGCCGGAACTGGTGCTGCACGGCCAGACCGGCCGGCTGGTGCCTGCAGGCGATACGCAGGCGCTTTGCACGGCGCTGCAGGCGCTTGCCGATGCGCCGCTCGGCACGTTGGACAGGATGGGCCGCGCGGGCCGCGCGAGGGTCTTCGTCCGCCACGACGTGAACAGCGAGGCCGCGAAGCTCGCAGCCCATTTCGCAGACGTCTAGGGCTTCAGCGCCCCCGGGCCCATGGATCCGCACTGCGGAAAAGCGGCAGATGCACGGTAAGGCGCACCGCGACAAAGGCGGCAAAAGCGACCGGATCGCGCAGGGCACGCCGCCAGACCGGCACCCCGCCCCCCCCTGAGTCCTCGTTCCGCAGAAGTTGGGGATAGCGTTCCGCGATCTCCGTGACTCCGTAATCCTGCCGCCGCCGTACTCGCACCAATGGCCCGAAACCTTCGATCATCGGCCAGCGATAGCCGGCGCGGACGGCGATGCGCTCTTCCGGGCTAAAGTGGAGCCGCGCGAATGTGTCGTCCGATATGATGTGCGGCCAGTCCTGCCACCGATCCCGCCCCGCCCGGTTCATGGCGAAAAGGCCGAAGCCCGGCACGCCCTCGGTCAGGAAGGGCGTGGTGAGCCAGAAGCGCGTGTAGGCCGCGCTCATCCGGCTGCCCGCTGTCGTGACCTCTGCCCGACCGCTGGCGTAACGCGGCGGTGCTACATCGAGCGCTTCGGCAAGCTCGGCCAGCAGCGCGGGGGAGACCAGCACATCAGCGTCGAGATAAACGAGAATGCGCCCCCTCGCCACGTCCTCACCTGCGTTCAGCGCGTTGAGTTTGCTGCCCTGCCGCAGGTCCAGTACCGTCAGCGGCCAACCCTTTTCCGCAAAGGTCGCCTGATGCGCGCGCGCCACCGCTGCCGTGTCATCGGTGCATCCATTGGCCACCACGATGACCTCGGTGGTCAGACCGGCGGGATCGTCCGATTCCAGCAGCGCCTGCAGGCAGCCGGGAAGATAGGCCGCCTCGTCATGGGCGGGGATCAATATGCTGATGGCAGTGTCGTTCATTCGAACTCAACCAGTGCTTCCCAGCGGGGGTTTTCATCCCCCAGATGCCGCCGCGCGCCCCAGCTTCCCCATTTCACCGGCGCGAAGACATCGACGTAGGCGTTGAAAAGCTGGCCGCCTACTGCCCGCCAGTTTTCCAGCAGGGTCGAATAGAGCGCCCCCATTTCGGCACTGTAGTTGAGGTGGTGAAAGAAGGCTGTCAGCTCCGCGTCATCCACCAGCGGACCAAGGCCCACGACGTGACTGCCGCCCTCGTACATCACCAGATCGAGGTCGTGCGCCTGCGCCACCGCCGCGTGGTAGGGCCAGACCCGCAGCGCCAGATCCGCCAGCGTATCGACCGGATCGCCCCCAAGCGCGCCATCGCGCAGTTCCCGTGCCGCGAGCGTTGTCGCGTGATCGAACCGGTGGGCCTGCACATGGTCCCGCGCGGCCTGCCCCGTCAGGTCAAGGGCGGCGGCCCCGGCTTCGGCCCGGGCGAGGCTTTCGTCCAGCCAGTCCTGCACCACCTCGCGCCGGTCCGCCTTGCCCAGCACGCCGCCGAAATAGCCTGTCACCGCATAGGCGTCGAACGCCTCCGCGGGAGCTGCCTTCCCCATCTTTTGCGCCAGCGGCGCGTCCAGCAGGGGCTTTTCATATCCGAGCCAGCCGGTATGCGTGGCCACCACGTTCACAAGCCGGGCAGCATCAGCGTCCGCGAAGACGTCCGACCAGATGCCCGCAACCTCCGCTGCCCGCATCCCGTGATATTGCGCCGCGGCACCCGCATCCCCCCAAAGCGCCTCGGCCTGCGCCGCGACCCAGGCGGCCTGTTCGAACCGCGTGTTCCAGACCTCATTGGAATACTCGACATAGACTTTCAGCGCAGGATCGAGGTTTTCCGACACATAGCGGGCGAAGTTGCGAATGTAGGTGTCGTCCGCCCGGTGCGGCAAGGTGAACCAGCCATCGGTGCCGACCTCGTTCGACAGGCGGACCAGCAGTTCCACCGGCACGCCCTTGCGGGCATAGGTCACGTCCTCAGCGCGGGGCCGGTCCTTCCATTCGTGCTGATCCGAATTGTTGGTGGCCATCCAGTCCATGAAACGCAGGGCGTCGAATTCCGCGATCAGGTCGAGCCAGAGTGGGTGAAACACTTCACCCGCGTCGAAGCGGGCCGCGTAATCCTGCCGCACCACGGTGATATTGCGCAGCGGATCGGCAGGGAAGATGCGCTGAAGCCGGATATCCACGCCGCCGGGGCCGGGCGTGAACTCGAACGTTACCTCGTTCTTGCCATAGCGCACATTGGTCGCGCGCCCCGCCACTTCGACGATCCCGCGCCCGTCAAAGCGCAGCCGATAACGACCGCTCAGCCCTTCGGCATCGGCGGGCAGGTCCGTCAGGATGAGCGTGCCGATACTGCCGACGATNGGCGGCANCCGAAGCGGCCAACCGTCGGGGTCAAGGAACCCGGTCGCCTGCAAATCCTCGTAGGACATGCCGCCCCACTTACCGGGGAAATGCCCGATCCACGGCCGGGCGAGCTTCATCACGTCAAGAAAGGGCTGCTGGGTGGCCCAGTCGCTGACCGGCGCAAGCCCGATCGCCATGTCGGACCGGCCGGGAACGGGCGTGAACTCCCCCGGGGGCGTCGGGTCCGCGCTCACAGGCGCTGCAGCTTCCGTTTCCGCCCCTGGGGGGCCGGTGGCCGGGGGCGGTGCCGCGGGTTCCTGCACCGTGGCGGCGCGTGCCTGCTGTTCCGGGGTACGGGCGCGATAGGTTTCGACCGCCTCCCACGCGATCCCCTGCAGGGTGCGCGCCAGATCTGCATCGGGGGCGTCGAAGGCTTTGCCATATCGATCGGTGAATTCCGCCGGCAGGCCCAGCGGGGACTCTCCGGTCAAGGTCGCGTATTGGACCATGGCCACGAAATAATGCCCCAGATCGCTCAGATGGATATCGTCGTCGAAAAGCCGCGCGATGTTGTCGATGCCTTCGACGGCGCCTGCGGCGATACGGTCGTGCAGCAGCGCCATGCCTTGCCCGGCAGGAATGATCCGCACAGGGGCCGCCCCATCGCGGCGCCCGGCGGAGACGCTCTGCGCGATGCTTTCCCAGACCGGCAGATCGGCGTCCAGCCGGGCGCGCCACGGGGTACCCGCCCCGTCGTCATGTTCCACCGGCTCGCCCGTTCCGCTGCGCAGGCTGTGCCAAGTCTCCTGCAGATATACCTGTGCGTCCGGGTTGGCAGACACGGCGAGACCATAGAACGCCTGCGCATAGACATCCGTTTCCGACCATTTCACATGATTGGCCAGCGGCAGCGCCTCCGTCAGGATCAGGTGGGTGACCTCCCCCTCCGGCAGGACGGCGCGGGCATCCACCCCTTCGGCGGTATCGGAGTTGTCCCAGTTGTAGCGCAGGGGCGCGCCGTTGATGATCTGCGCCGCCACCTCGCCCTGCCCCTGCCCGGCGCGCAGGGCGTCCTGCAGCATTTCGGGGCCCGTGGGACCGAACAGGCTGTGGCCCACCATCAAAACCGAAATGGCCGTGTCGATCACGCCCATGCTGTCACCCCGGTTTCGGGCAGGCGTAACACCACCTCGCCGACAACCTCCTGCATCGCGCGTGCCGCGGTGGTGGAAAGGGGCGCCATTGCCGTGCCGTCCGCGCGCATGAGGTCATGCGGCAGACCCAAAGGATTCTTGTGATAGAGCGTTGCGTAATGGGTAAGCGCCATGAGGTAGTTTCCTGCATCGCCAAGATGAATGGTATCACGGCTGCCATCGGGCGCAGTGGCGAAAAGCCCGTGCCGGTCGGCCAGCCCCGGGTAGCCGCCCTCAGCCTCCAGCCGCCGCACGAAGGTGCCAATGACCTGCCCCCCCGGTACGAGGTAGAGCGGCAGCCCCGCCTCCCGCGCGGGCCGCGCCAACGCGCCCAGCCAGTAGCGCGCAAGGTCCCCGTCGATCCGGGTAAGCCATCCGGCGGGATCGTCGGTCCGATGCCATGTTTCATAAAGGTAAAGCCGCACGTCGTCGCGGGCATCAAGCGCGGCCTGCGACCAGAGCTTCAGATGCGCGGCCCCGTCGTGATATTTGAGCGCATCCGCGATCTCGACCATCTCGGTAAAGACGATGGCATCATACGTGCCTGCGGCGACGGCCTCGCGGGCGGGGCGGAATTGGGCATGGCCGTTCATCTCGGCGAAACCTGCAACGGGTTCGTCCGGATCCCAATGCTGTTTCAGCGTCGCCCCCCAACCCAACTGGCTGGCGAACTCATGGTCCTCCCCCGCCAGTTGCGCCAGCATGGCGGGCATGTCGTGGCCGACCAGCGAATGACCCAGATGATAGACCGACAGGGCGCCCACGGGCGGCGCGAGATCGGGCAAGGGCGGCAGCGGCGCTTCGCCGCGGGACCGGGTACGCAGCAGGGTAACACCGCCCAAGACAAGCGCTGCGAGCGAATAGATGGCGGTTCTGCGGGAGATGGGTGTCACGACAACGGGCCTCCGTCAGCTACCCTGCCCAAACGCCACGAAGCTGACAAGCCGCCCGGCGCAGATCCGCTGCCGACCCTCCATCACAAGGCCGCGCCCAAAAGGGGGCTGTGCCACGGCAAGCCGCGCCTCGAACGCGCACTCCCCGAGGGTCAACAATTCGATATCGTGGAAGGACATCATCCGCCCCGTAAGCGGATAGATCGCTTTGTAAGCGGCCTCTTTCGCGCTGAATATCGCCTTTGCGGAATGGGAGGCGCCCCGGATATCGAAACGCGCCCGCTCCGCTTCGGTGCAGATCAGGGGGATGAGATCATCTTCCAGCGGGCTCGCGTCTTCGAGATCAAGGCCCAACGAGCGCCAGTGATCCGTCCGCGCGGCCACGGCAAGGGCCCAATGATCATCGTGAGTGATGCTGCCGCAGAAGCCTGCGGGCCACTGCGGTGCCCTGTCCGCCCCCATGGGGATCGCGATTGCGGTGCCGCCCGCCGCGCGCAACGCCTGCCGTGCCGCCGCCCGCCCCGCTGCGAATTCACGCTGCCGCTTCGGGACGGCGTT
>NZ_LWGH01000407.1:0-8118 GCF_001635395.1 Sulfitobacter sp. HI0129
TTTCCTACCGCGAACAGCTTGANGAAGCGGGCCTGTGCTTTTCCGGCATGTCCCCCGACGGTCGCCTGCCGGAGATCGTGGAATGGTCCGATCATCCGTGGTTCATCGGCGTGCAGTTCCACCCGGAACTGAAGTCGAAGCCTTTCGCGCCGCATCCGCTGTTTTCCGATTTCATCCGCGCCGCGAAGGACATGTCCCGGCTGGTCTGACCCGCCCCGCGCCCCGGATCGCGATTCGCCGCCGAAGGGGTGGCAGGAACGGTGCATTCCCGTTGCACCTGCCCGCCAAGGCGGTATTCCTGCTTCCGTGCTGTCCTACCAACATATCTATCATGCCGGAAACCTCGCGGATGTGCACAAGCACGCCCTGCTGGCATGGGTCCTTGCCTATATGACGCGCAAGGACAAACCGCTCAGCTATCTGGAAACCCACGCGGGCCGCGCGCTCTACGACCTGTCCGATGCCGAGGCCGAAAAGACCGGCGAGGCCGCGCAAGGCATCGAACGGATCGAGGACCGCCTGCCCGCCGATCACCCCTATCGCCGCGCCCTTGAAGGTATTCGCGCAGACCACGGGCCGCGCGCCTATCCCGGCTCCCCCCTGCTGGCCGCAAGGTTGCTGCGCCCGGACGACAGGATCGATCTGGCCGAGTTGCATCCGCAGGAGCACGCGGCGCTCGATCTTGCCATGTCGCCCTACCCCGCCCGCTGTCACCGGATGGACGGGTTCGACATGGCCTATGCCCAGTGCCCGCCGACCCCCCGGCGGGGCCTGCTGCTGATTGACCCCAGCTACGAGATCAAGACAGACTACGACGACATCCCCCGCCATATCGCGAAGCTGCACCGCGCGTGGAACGTGGGCGTGATCCTGCTGTGGTATCCGGTCCTGACCTCCGGGGCACATGCACCGATGATCAAGGCGCTGATGGCCGCGCACCCGGATGCGCTGCGCCACGAGGTGCGCTTTCCGCCCGCACGACCGGGTCACGGCATGGTGGGCTCCGGCATTTTCGCGCTGAACCCGCCCTTCGGCATGGCCGAGGCGGCGCGCCGCCTGAACCCGATATTCGACACCCTCAAGCCTGCCCCAACACACCGGAGAACATGATGCCGAAAGGATACTGGATCGCGAACATGACGGTACATGACACTGACGTCTACGACCGTTACCGCCGCGCCAACGCCAAACCCTTCGCCGAATTCGGCGCGAAGTTTCTGGTGCGCGGCGGCACCCAGCAAGGCCGCGAGGGCGCGGCGCGCCCCCGTACCGTCGTGATCGAGTTCCCGAGCTACGCCGAAGCCGTCGCCTGCTATGAAAGCCCCGCTTATCAGGCCGCGCGCGACATCCGGCTCGACGTGTCGGACGGCACGCTCATCATCGTGGAAGGCTACGACGGATGATTGGCCGCCGGAGCGGCGGGCCCTTGCAAAATAGCGCTTGGGCATTCGTCCCGAACTAGGCTAACAGGGCCCATGTTCAGCCGTCTCTTCCCCCGCCGAAAGGTCGCCAAGGCGCCCCTGCCCCAGCCGACGCCGCAGTTGGCCCTGGGCGCGCTGCTGGTGCGCGTGGCCTTCGCCGACCGGGACTACCGTGCGGACGAGGTCGGCCAGATCGACCGGATCCTCGCGCGGACCTTCGGGCTCAAACCGCTGGAGGCCGCGCGCCTGCGTGCCAGTTGCGAGGCCCTGGAACGCGATGCCCCGGGCACGCCGGAATATATCCGTATCGTGCGCGAAGAAGTCGACTACGCCGATCGCAAGGCACTGGGTCGCGCCATGTGGTCCATCGCGCTGGCCGACGGGCACCGGCATGAGGAAGAAGAGATACAGCTTCTCGCCATCGAAACCGCCCTCGGCCTCACCGATGAAGACATCCGCGCGGCCCGTGACGACGCGCTGAAGTCGCTCTAGCGCAGCGGGGGCCAGCCCCCGGACCCCCGAAGTATTTTTAATCATGAGAAAGTGCGACGCAGACGCTTTGCCTTGGCCCTCCGCTGGCCTATATGGCGGTCATGTTTGCTGATTTCCTCAAACGGCTGTCCCAGCCCGATCAGGCGCCGCTGGCCGATGACGATGCCCGCCTAGCCCTGACCGCCCTGCTTGTCCGCGTCGCCCGCGCCGACAATGACTACGCCGCGCGCGAGCGCGCGCGTATCGACCAGATCGTGCAGAAACGCTATGCCCTCCAGCCGGAGGCCGCACAGACCCTGCGTGGCGAGGCCGAGGCGCTGGAGGCGCAGGCCCCCGACACCGTGCGTTTCACCCGCGCCATCAAGGATGCGGTGCCCTATGAACAGCGCCTGTCGGTGATCGAAGCGATGTGGTCCGTGGTGCTGGCAGACGGCGACCGGGCCGATGAGGAGGACGCGCTGCTGCGGCTCGTCTCCAGCCTGCTGGGCATCACCGATCCCGACAGCGCCATGGCGCGCCAGCGGGTCGAGGCGCGCGGCTGAACAGGCGACGTGAGGTTCGCCTTCATTTGCCGGGATTCACGTTGCAAACCCCGGCTTTTTGCCTCTTTATAGCGCCTTGAAACCAGTAACGGCGCCCGTGTGACATCCGAAACCCCCGTCATCGAAATACATGATCTGCACAAGGCCTACGGCGCTCTTGAGGTTCTCAAGGGCGTCAGTATGACGGCCCCGCGCGGGCATGTACTGTCGCTGATTGGCTCATCCGGGTCCGGCAAGTCGACTCTGCTGCGTTGCTGCAACCTGCTCGAAGACAGCCAGCAAGGCGAGATTCGGTTCAAGGGCGAACCCGTCAGTTGGAAAGGCAGCAGCCATCACCGCCGCCCGGCAGATGCAAAACAGGTGCTGCGCATCCGCACGAACCTGTCGATGGTGTTCCAGCAGTTCAATCTGTGGGCGCATATGACGATCCTGCAGAACGTGATGGAAGCGCCCGTTACCGTGTTGGGCCGTGACCGCGCGGAGGTGGAGCAGGCCGCGCGCGGCTATCTCGACAAGGTGGGCATCGGCGACAAATGCGATGTCTACCCCGCACAGCTTTCGGGCGGCCAGCAGCAGCGCGCCGCCATCGCGCGCGCGCTCTGCATGGAGCCCGAGGCGCTGCTTTTCGACGAACCGACATCGGCGCTCGATCCCGAATTGGAGCAGGAGGTCGTCAAGGTGATCAAGGATCTGGCCGCCGAAGGCCGCACCATGATCATCGTGACCCATGACATGAAACTGGCCGCCGATGTGTCGGACCATGTCGTGTTCCTGCATCAGGGACTGATCGAGGAACAGGGCCCGCCGGAAACACTCTTCGGCGCGCCCGAATCGGAACGTCTGCGTGGATTCCTGTCTTCCACGCAGGCTGCATAACCAAGAAACTTCAACGGGAGAAACCACATGAAGACTATTCTGCTTGCCACCACGGCACTGGCCCTGACAGCGGGCACCGCCTTTGCGGATGCGCATATGAAGACCGTGCGCCTCGGCACCGAAGGCGCCTACCCCCCCTACAACTTCCTTGACGACAACGGCGAAGTCGCCGGTTTCGAGCGCGAGCTGGGCGATGAGCTCTGCGTCCGGGCGGAGCTGACCTGCGAATGGGTCACCAACGACTGGGACAGCATCATCCCGAACCTCGTGTCCGGCAACTACGACGTGATCATCGCGGGCATGTCCATCACGGACGAGCGTGACGAGGTCATCGATTTCTCCGATCCCTACACCCAGCCCGACCCCTCCGCCTTCATCGCGATGAGCGATGACGTGGACATGTCGAACGCCGTGATCGCGGCCCAGTCCGGCACCATCCAGGCGAGCCACATCGCCTCCATGGACGGTGCCACGCTGGTTGAATTCGCAACCCCCGAAGAAACCATCGCCGCCGTGAAGAACGGCGAAGCCGATGCGGTTCTGGCGGACAAGGCGTTCCTCGAACCCATCGCGGAAGCAGAAGCGGATCTCTCCATCGTGGGCGATGACGTGCTTCTGGGCGGCGGCATCGGCCTTGGCATCCGCGAAAGCGACGGTGAGCTGCGGGAGAAGTTCAACGCGGCCATCCAGTCCATGAAGGACGACGGCACGCTCAACGAACTGATCGTGAAGCACCTGCCGGGTTCGGCCACCTTCTGATCCCGCCCCGCGCGGTTCCGGAGGGGAGGGCCAGGCGGCCTTCCCCTTCACCCTTTCGCAAATACTCATATCCGTCCTGACCCACGAGCGCCGCCATTTTCGATTTCTGCGCAGATCCTTCGCAACTGGACGGCCTGACCTGGCTCAGCTGCTACCTGACCACGGGCAAGCACATGGCGCTCTATGGATCGGTGGTCGTCGTGCTTGTGCTGCTGGCGATCACGGCCCCGGTCGCGCTGGCCTTCGGGTTTGCGGGTGCTTCTGCCGCGCGGGCGCAGTTCGCGCCCCTGCGCTGGCTGGGCAAGGCCTATATCGCCATCGTGCGCGGCGTGCCCGACATCGCCTTTTTCCTGTTCTTCGTCATCGCCCTCGATCAGGGGATCGAATACCTGCGCCACAAAGCGCTCTGCCCCGGGTGGGACATGCCCATCCGTCAGGGCAATGATTTCGTCGTCTGCCAGGCGGCCAAGATGCCGCTTGGGAACGCGCCGCAATGGGTGCATGAAACCTATGGTTTCGCCCTCGCCGTCCTGACCTTTTCCATCGTGTTCGGGGCCTTTGCCGCCAATGTGCTCTTCGGGGCGATGCGCGCGGTGCCCCATGCCCAGCTTGAAACCGCCGCGGCCTACGGCATGACCCGGCGCCAGACCTACTGGCGCGTGCTGGTGCCGCAGATGTGGGTCTATGCGCTGCCGGGGCTGTCGAACCTCTGGATGGTGCTGATCAAGGCCACGCCGCTGCTGTTCCTGCTGGGGGTGGAGGATATCGTCTACTGGGCGCGCGAATTGGGCGGCTCGAAGACGCCCCGCTTTACCGATTATCCCCATGGCGACTGGCGGATGTGGTATTTCCTCGGGCTTCTTGTCTTTTACCTGATCTTCACCCGGGTATCGGAAAAAGTGCTCGACCGGCTGATGGACAGGCTGACTACCGGTCAGGCCACCACCGGCGGCGAAGCGCGCAGGCGCGCCGCATGAGCTGTCTTCAGACGATACAGGATTACGGGTTGCGCGCCGTAGGGATCGGCGAGCGGTTGCTGCCACGTGACAATTTCACCCTGTGCGAGCAGTTCACCCTGATCGGCTCCGGCATGATCTGGAACATCTATTTCGGCGTCGTGGCACTGGTGACAGGTTTCTTCTTTGCTACCTTGCTGGGGGTGGGCAAGGCGCAATCGTCCCTATGGCTGCGCAAGCCTGCGGAATGGTTCATCTTCGTCTTCCGCGGCTCGCCGCTCTTCATCCAGTTCTTCTTCGGCTATTTCCTCTTTCTGACTCTGAAATCCCAATACGACTTCTTCGACCCCTTCACCGCCGCTTGGCTGGGGGCTTTGATCGTCCTCTTCTGCAACACCGCCGCCTACTCGGGTGAGATTTTCTATGGCGCGCTGCAATCCATCCCCAAGGGAGACGTGGAAGCCGCGGATGCCTACGGTCTGACCGGCTGGACAAGGTTCAAGCGGGTGATCTGGCCCACCATGTTGCGGCTGGCCTGGCCCGCCTACACGAACGAGGCGATCTTTCTCTTCCATGCCACGACGCTGGTGTTCTTCACCGGGTTCCCGGCATGGCAGCAGCGCGGCGATGCGCTCTATTACGCGAGCTATTTCGCGGACAAGACGTTCAATCCCTTCATCCCCTATCCGATCCTCGCAGGCTATTTCATCCTGCTGACAATTTGCGTCATCGCGGCCTTCGGTGCGGTCAACGCCCGGTTGAACCGGCATCTGCCGCAGGCAAACCGGCGCAAAATTCGCTTGCGTCCCAATCTGATCCGGTAGTATCCAACATTTGATCAAATTATCCGGCGCGTGGGCGTCGGATGCCCTTCGCCGCCCCGGCCAAGCCGCATTTCTCATGCCCACCGCCTTACAGGTGACGTATGAACAACTGGCTCCGTAAGCATCCTCAGGTCCGGACGATCCGCGTGGCCGCGGCCGATCTGAACGGGCAGGCCCGTGGCAAACGCATCCCCACCCGTTTTGCCGACAAGGTCACGACCGAAGGCACCCGTTTTCCCATGTCGGTGCTGAACCTCGACATCTGGGGCGAAGACATCGACGACAGCCCGCTGGTGTTCGATTCGGGCGACGCCGACGGCGTGCTGAAACCGACGGAGCGGGGCTTCATGCCCATGCCGTGGCTCGATGCGCCCACCGCGCTGCTGCCGATCTGGATGTTCCACGAAGACGGCCGCCCCTATGCGGGCGATCCGCGCCATGCCCTGCGTGCCGTGCTCGACCGCTACCGCGAACGCGGCCTCACCCCCGTCTGCGCGGTGGAACTGGAATTCTTCCTGATCGACGATTCGGGCCGCAAGTTGCAGGTGCCGCTCTCACCCCGATCCGGCAAGCGCCGCAAGGCCGCCGAGACGCTTTCGATCCGCGCACTCGACCAGTTCGATGAATTCTTCACCGATCTCTACGACGCCTGCGAAGAGATGGATATTCCCGCCGATACCGCCATTTCCGAAGCGGGGCTGGGCCAGTTCGAGATCAATCTGATGCATTGCGACGACGCGCTGCGCGCCGCCGACGATGCCTGGCTCTTCAAGATGCTGGTGAAGGGCCTTGCCCGCCGTCACGGCTTTGCCGCCAGCTTCATGGCCAAACCTTACGAGGATTATTCGGGCTCCGGCCTGCATACGCATTTTTCGGTGCTGGATACCGAGGGCGAGAACGTCTTCGACAACGGCGGCCCCGAAGGCACAGCGATGATGCGCCACGCGGTCGCCGGTTGCATGAACGCGATGTCGGGCTGCGCCCTTGTCTTCGCGCCGCATCTCAACAGCTTTGACCGCATGGTGCCCGGCGCCCATGCGCCCACGGGTATCTCATGGGCCTATGAAAACCGCACCTCCTCCATCCGCATCCCTTCGGGCAGCCACAAGGCGCGGCGGATCGAACACCGCGTGTCGGGCGGCGATGTGAACCCCTATCTGATGCTGGCCGCCGTGCTGGGTGCCGCGATGAACGGGATCGAGGACGAGGTGGAACCCCCCGCCCCCATTACCGGCAACGCCTATGCCGCCAACCTGCCCCAGATTCCCGGCGACTGGCAAAGCGCCATCGACGCCTTCGAGGCCAGCCCCGAGGTCGCGCGCATCTTCGCGCCCGAGCTTATCCGCAACTTCGTCCTCACCAAGCGGCAGGAATTGCATTACATGCAGGAACTGACCCCCCAGGAACAGGTCGAGATCTATCTCGATACGGTGTGATCCATGAAAATCGGCATCCTTCAGACAGGCCATTCCCCGGACGACTTCAAGGAGAAGCTGGGCGATTACGGCCAGATGTTCACCAAGCTGCTCGCCGGGCACGACTTCGACTTTCAGATCTGGTCCGTCGTGGACAATGAATTCCCCGATGACGTAGGCCAAGCCGACGGCTGGCTCATCACCGGCTCGAAACACGGGGCGTATGAGCCGCATGACTGGATCCCGCCGCTCGAAGAGTTCATCCGCGAAACCCGCGATGACGGTCGCCCCATGATCGGCGTCTGCTTCGGCCACCAGATCATCGCACAGGCCCTTGGCGGCAAGGTCGAGAAATTCGCGGGCGGCTGGTCCGTGGGCCGCACGGAATATGAACTGGAAGGGAACCGCGTGGCGCTCAACGCCTGGCATCAGGATCAGGTCGTCGAACGGCCCGAAGGGGCACAGGTCATCGGTTCTTCCGACTTTTGCGAAAACGCGGCCCTGCTTTACGGTGACAGCATCTGGACGATCCAGCCGCATCCCGAATTTAACCACGATTTCATCGACGGTTTGATCAAGACCCGGGGCAAGGGTGTCGTACCCGATCACCAGTTGCAGGAAGCCAGCGCGTTGCTGGACGCCCCCATCGACAATGCAACCGTCGCGGACCGCATGGCCGCGTTCTTCAAGGAAAACCGAAAGAAAGAGAGGCCCTGATGGCCGACTGGATGGATGAACTCCCCGCATCGGCACGGCAATACCTCGATGGCAAACGCCTCGACGAAGTGGAATGTATCATTCCCGATCTACCGGGGATCGCACGCGGCAAGGCG
>NZ_LWGH01000408.1:0-7327 GCF_001635395.1 Sulfitobacter sp. HI0129
GGGGGAGGGGCGCAATACCCCGGCATGGCGCGCGATCTCTACGAGACGGAGCCGGTCTTTGCCGAATGGATGGACCGGGGTCTTGATCACCTGCAGCCGCAGATCGACGCTGACATTCGCGCGCTCTGGCTGGCCAGGGGGCCGGCGGCAGAGCAGGCCGAAGCCCGCCTGCGCCGCCCCTCACTGCAACTGCCGCTCATCATGATCGTGGAATACGCGCTGGCACGTCTTTGGCAAAGCTGGGGTCTCGAGCCTGCCGCGATGGTGGGCCATTCCATGGGCGAAAACGTCGCCGCCTGTCTGGCCGAGGTGATGTCCTTCGAGGATTGCATCGACCTCGTGCTGCTGCGCGGGCAGCTTTTCGACAGCGTGCCCGAAGGCGGCATGATCAGCGTGAGCGCATCGCGCAGCGACATCGCGGCGCACCTCGGACCGGACCTCGATCTTGCCGGGGTGAACGGGGCGGAACTGGTGACCGTTTCGGGGCCGCGGGCTGCATTGCGCGACCTGGAAAAGCGGCTCGATGCGGCTGACATCGACTGGCAGCCGGTACATATCGACATCGCCGCCCATTCAAGGATGTTGGACCCGATCCTCGACCGTTACCGCGATTTCCTGTGCGGGATCGACCTTTCGGCGCCCCGGATCACGGTGATGTCGAACCGCACGGGCGAGCCGCTGACCCCCAAACAAGCGACCGACCCGGACTACTGGGTGGCGCAGCTTCGCCAGCCTGTGATGTTCGCCGATTGCCTCACCCGGCTCGCTGCCGAAGGCCCCCTCGTCTATCTGGAGGTGGGCCCGGGGCGTACGCTGGGGGCACTGGCCGGGATGCACGGCGATATCGCGCCCGCACAGGTGCTCAACACCCTGCGCCACCCCACGCAGGACATCGAGGATGACGCGTGGTTTGTCGGTACGGTCGCGCGGCTCTGGGCCTGCGGGGTCGAGGCGGACTGGACCCATATCTGGGGCACGGCAGGGCGCAACCGCGTGGTGCTGCCGACCTATGCGTTCCAGCGGGCGCGCTATTTCATCGAACCGGGCGAACAGGCGGTCTTGCCCCCGGTGGCTGAGCCCGAGCGGATCGACGATATCGGGCATTGGGGTCACGTGCCGCGCTGGCGGCAGCGCCATGCCGCCGGGGGCGAAGAGGCGCTGGAAGCGCTGGCGGAGCATTCGCAACGGTGGCTCATGTTCATGGACCGCTCAGGGCTGGCCCAAGGGGTTGCTTCCCGCTTGCGGGACGCCGGCCATGAGGTCATCGAGGTGATCGCCGGGGATGCGTTCGCGCAGGTCTCCCCCCATCGCTTTGCTTTGGCGCCGGAACAGGGGCGGGCGGGCTATGCCCAATTGCTGGCCGCGCTCGAAGAGGCCGACCGCCTGCCGGAGCGGATCGGGCATTTCTGGCTGGCCGAGCAGAACCCGTGGCTGCGCCCGGGCAGCAGCGCCTTCGACCGGAATATCGAACAGGGCTATTGGAGCGTCACATGGCTGGGGCAGGCATTGGCAGAGACGATGCCGGAGGCGCCCGTGCATCTGACCGTCTTTACCTGCGGTGCGGTCAGCGTGCGGGATGAGGCGCTGAGCGAACCGGAAAAGGCCATGGTAGTGGGGCCAGCCGGTGTACTGCCGAGGGAGGTTTCCGGCCTCACTTGCGCAATCGTCGACATCGAAGCCCCCGCCGAACCGGAAGCCGGAGAGGGCTGGCTAGCTCGTTGGATACAGCCCGACGGGGGGGACGAAGAAGAGGGCGATGCCCTGCTGACGGGCCTCATGCTCGAAGAATTGCTGGCCGACCCGCGCAACCT
The DNA here is from genome assembly GCF_001635395.1 of Sulfitobacter sp. HI0129. Lineage (NCBI taxonomy): Bacteria > Pseudomonadati > Pseudomonadota > Alphaproteobacteria > Rhodobacterales > Roseobacteraceae > Sulfitobacter > Sulfitobacter sp. HI0129. The sequence continues at coordinate 1,812 of NZ_LWGH01000408.1, forward strand.
GCAGGCGGCCCACCGGGGCAGCCGCCGCTACGAATTGTCCTATCGCGCTCTTCCTTTGCCAGATGCTTCTGCCGCGGAGGAGGCACCGCTTTACCGTGATGGCGGCGTCTATCTCATTACCGGGGGCTTCGGCGGGATCGGTCAGGCGCTGGCGGCTGACATCCTTCAGGACAGGTCCGCCCATGTGGTGCTGCTGTCCCGCAGCGCATTGCCGCCCCGGGCGGAGTGGGACGATCTGCTTTCATCTACCCCGGCGGGTGGCGGCACCGCGCGGCGCATCCGGGCCTTTTGTCGGTTGGAGGCGCTGGCCGCCAAGGGCGGCGGCAGCGTCACCCTTGCCACCGCAGATGTCGTCAATCTGGCCCAGATGCGCCGGGTGATCGGCGATCTTGCCGAGCGTTTCGGGGGCATCACCGGCGTCATTCACGCCGCCGGGCGGCTTCACGATGCGCCTTTGCTGGGCAAGACCGATGCTGAGATGGAGGCGGTCCTCGCCCCCAAGGTACAGGGGCTGCGGGTGCTCGACCGGCTTCTGCCGGATGGCACGCTCGACTGGATGGTGCTGTTTTCGTCGACCAGTACAGCGATCCGCGCTGCCGGGCAGGCGGATTATGTCGCGGCAAACGCATGGCTCGATGCCTATGCGCAGGCCCGTCGCGGCGGGCGTATCCGCGTTGTGACGATCAACTGGGGTGTCTGGGCAGATACCGGCATGGCGGCGCGGCTGCTGCCCGGCCGGCCCGCGGATGTTTTACCGGCCCGCAGGTTGGAGGGGGCAGGGGTTCTGGAATCCGTGCAGACGGATCGCAAGGGCGCGCCGGTATACGAAACGATGCTGCATCCCGGGGTCTGGATGTTGGATGATCACCGCACCGCCGATGGTCGCATGGTGCTGCCCGGCACGGGTTATGTGGAGCTTCTGGCCGAAGCCGCCCGCGCGCAGGGGCTCAAGGGCTTCGAGATCGCCGACCTGCATTTCCTGCGCCCGCTGGAACTGGCAAACGACGAAGAGCGCGCCCTGCGGGTGATCCTGCAACCGGGGCCGGATGGGTTCAGCGCAGAGGTCCGCAGCGCCTGCCGCCTCAACGGGCGCGCCGCATGGCAGTTGCACGCCGAAGCGCATCTGTCGCCCCGCAAGACACCGCAGACCCGGGACATCGACCCCGGAGCGATCCGCGCCCGCTGTCTATTGCAGGAAAAGGCGCCGGAAGCGGGGCATCTGACATCCCCCCAGGAGGCGCATCTCGTCTTTGGTCCGCGCTGGCACGTCTTGCGTGAAACCGCGTTCGGGGAAGGCGAGGGGATTGCCCGGCTCAGCCTGCCGCGCTCCTTCGCGGATGACGTCGCGGCGGGGCATCTTTTGCACGCAGGTCTCATGGACCTTGCGACCGGCTGGGCCGTCTCGCTGATCGACAGCTATACACCCGCGCATCTTTGGGTGCCGGTGTCCTACGGGTCCATCACGGTGCATGGGCCGCTCACGGGGCGTTTGTGGTCCTGGGTACGGACGCGCGGGCGTGCCCGGGATGGCGACGGCGTCTTCGACGTCACGATCTGCGATGACTGGGGGCACGTTCTGGTAGAGGTGCGCGGCTTTGCCATGACCCGGCTAGCCGGGGGGCTGAAAGCGTCCGCCCTGACCGAACGCGACGTGACCTTTGCCGAAGACGGCAGGGAAACGCCCGAGCTTACCCCGCAGGAACAGAAGTTCGCGGCGCTCCTGCGCAACGGGATCCGCGGCGTCGAAGGGCCGGGCGCCCTGCGCCGCGCCATGGCGGCAGGGCTGCCGCAGGTCATCGTGTCGTCCATGCCGCTGTCTGCGCTCATCGCGCAGGCGGATATGCCCGTGGCCGCCCCGGCGAAGAAAGGCCGGAGTTTCGAACGGACGGATGTGGACGACAGTTTTATCGCCCCCCGTCCGGGGATCGAGGCGGACCTGGCCGAGATTTGGGAATCGCTGCTGGGTGTTTCCCCGGTCGGAGCGCAGGACAGCTTTTTCGACCTCGGGGGGCATTCGCTCATCGCGGTGCGGCTTTTCGCGGCCATCAAGCGCCGCTTCGGGGTGGAATTCCCCATCTCCACGCTGTTTGAGGCGCCCACCATCACCCTTTGCGCCGCGCTGATCGCCGAGGAAACGGGGCAGAACGCGGGTGCGGGCGAAGACAATGCCCCCGCCACCCTGCGCAAGCCCGAAGCATCCTCCCCCTCGATGCGGCACGCGTATCTGGTGCCGCTCAATCAGGGCGGAGAAGACGAGGCCCCGGCGCTTTTCATCGTGGCTGGCATGTTCGGCAATGTGCTGAACCTGCGCCATCTGGCGATGTCCTTCAGCGGGGAACGTCCCGTCTGGGGCATACAGGCGCGCGGGCTCATCGGGGATGAGCCGCCGCATGAAACCGTACTTGATGCCGCGCGCGACTACCTGACGGAGGTGCGGCAGGTACAACCCAAGGGGCCCTATCTGCTGGCGGGCTATTCGGGGGGCGGGATCACCGCCTATGAGATGGCGCAGCAGCTGCGCGATGCCGGTGAAGAGGTGGCCGTTCTGGCGATGCTCGACACGCCGCTGCCCCTGCGCCCGCCGTTGCAGGCGCAGGACAAGGCGCTCATCAAGCTACAACAGATACGTGAAGCGGGGCCGCGCTATGCGCTCGACTGGTTCCGCGAGCGTCGTGTGTGGAAGCGGCTTCAGGACGAACGCGAGCTGACCGGCAGCGAGGCCCCCGCCCCGGGCGGTGCCGAATTCAACAACCGCAAGATGGAGGATGCTTTCATCGCCGCCACGTCCCGCTATACGCCCCCCCGGTGGGAGGGGCCGATGACCCTGTTCCGTCCGCCGCTCGAACGTCGGTGGAAAGGCGCCGAGGGCCGGTGGATTTCCAGCGAGCGGCACTATGTCTGGCCGGACAATGGATGGCGCGCCCATGCGCCGAGGGTGGAGGTGATCGAAGTGCCCGGAGACCACGACAGCATGGTGCTGACCCCCAATGTAACCGTATTGGTGCAGGAACTGGCGGAGGTCATTCGCATGGCCCTTGACGGCGCGCAGGGCGCTGCGTCCTCCCGCACGACGGCGGCGGAGTAGGCCATGACAGGATTGCCTTCCGACCCCCGGCTGCTGGTCGTCGTGCTGAACTACTGCACGCCGGAGATGACCCTGCGGTCCGCCGCGACCGTTCTGGCCGATCTGCCCGCCGCCAATGCCGAAGTCGCGATCGTTGACAATGCGTCCCCCGACGGGTCGGCGGTCAAGCTGCAACAGGGCATGAGTGAGCGTGGCTGGGATGCCGACCCCCGCGTGCGGCTGATCCTGTCGGATGTGAACGGCGGTTTTGGTGCGGGCAATAATATCGCGGTGCGCGCAGGCATGTCCGACGGCGGAGCGCCGGACTTCGTGATGCTCGTCAATTCGGATGCCTTTCTGGACGAAGGGTGCATCGGCCTCTTGATCGAGCATATGCGCGCCCATCCCCGGGCCGGATTCGCGGGCAGCCAGTTGCGCGGCGAGGACGGACAAGTACACAACAGCGCGTTCCGCTTTCCCTCCGTCGCCGGAGAGTTCGAGACCGCTGCGCGTATCGGTGTGCTCACCCGGCTGCTCTGGCGGCATGTGGTGCCCATGCCGGTGCCCGAAAGAACCGTCCGGGTGGACTGGGTCGCCGGTGCCAGCTTCATGATGCGGATGGAGATGCTGGAGGAAGTGGGTCTCTTTGATGAGACGTTCTTCCTCTATTACGAGGAAACGGACCTTTGCCTGCGCGCGGCCCGCGCCGGGTGGGAGGCTTGGTATGTCCCCGAAGCCCGGGCCATGCATCTGGGTTCGGTTTCCACCGGGTTGCGGGGGGCACAGCGAAAACCGCCCTATTGGTACGATTCGCGGCGGCATTACTTCGTGAAGAACCATGGCCGGGCGGTTCATACGGCAACCGTCATGTCGCATGTGGCGGGCAATCTGCTGCACGGGTTGCGGTGCGTCGTCTCTTTGCGCCGGCCCCTGCAGTCCACCCTGCATCTGGGTGACCTGATGCGCCATTCCATGGGCATTCGGTTCCGCGCGGCTTCGCTCCCCGTGAAAGATGAGGGTGCCCAACCCGAGGATGGAACATGAACAAGAGTTTCACGCCGGACCGCCTCGGCTTCGCTTTGGTCGGTGACGAAAGCCTGACCATCGCCTGCGGTGACATCCTGCTGGACGCGGGCCATTGGATCGCCTGCGTGATCACCCGCGCATCCGCGGTGCGGGACTGGGCCATGGGACGGGACCTGCCGGTGCGCCACGATCCGGGAGAGCTTCCGCCACTCACGCAGGACGCGCCGGTGGATTGGGTGCTTTCCATCGCGAACCTGCGGGTCCTTCCGGATGCCGTTCTGCGCTGCCCGCGCCTTGGGGCAATCAACTTTCACGATGGGCCGCTGCCCGAACGTGCCGGGTTGAACACGCCCGCCTGGGCGCTGTTCGACGGGGCGGATGCGCATGGGGTCACATGGCACCTGATGGAAGGCGGGGTTGACGAGGGTGACGTCCTGGTCCGCGAGGACTTCGGGATCGACGCAGATGAAACCGCGCTGACGCTCAATGCGAAATGCTATGCCGCCGGGCTCGATACCTTTGCCGATGTCCTGCGCCAGATGGAAAAGGGGCGGCTGGACCGCCAGCCGCAGGATCTTTCGAGGCGGCACTATTTTGCAGGCGATGCCCGCCCCGAACGGCTCGGGCTGATTGATGGGCGAGCGTCTGCGTCAGAGGTGCTGCGCGAGATACGGGCGCTCGATTTCGGGGGGCGGTGGAACCCGCTTACCCTGCCGAAACTGATGGCGGGTGAGACCCTTCTTTGCATCGGTTCCGCGGCGGTGAGCGAGGCGCGGGGTGATCCCGGCGAGGTACTGGCCGTGACCGCTCAGGGGATCACGTTGGGCTGTGTGGAAGGTGCGCTCGAGCTTTCGCAGCTTATGACGCCGGAGGGGAAGGCCGTGGATGCGCGGGATCATTTCACCTTTGGCGATGTGCTGGCACCCGTCGAGCGGCTGCCCGATGCGGAACTCCGCGCGACCGCGCGTCACGAAAGCCACTGGCGCCGGGCGCTGGCCGAACTGGACCCGCTGCCTGTACCCCTCGTCCGTGATGGTACCGACGGCGCGCGGGAAACCGTCAGGCTCCGCCTGCCCGAAGGGGCCACCCCGGCAGAAATGCTTGCTGCCGCCGGGCTTGCGATGCTGCGCGGGGCGGGGCGGAAAAGCGGGGATATGGCGCTGCATGTTCCGCGCAATACCTCGCTCCTCGCGGATTGGGTGCCGCTGCGCCTTTCCGCCGCGCCGGAGCAGGCTTTTGCGGAAATCGTAGCCGGGATGGAGGCGGCCCTGTCCGATCCCGCTACGCAATGCGGCTTCTTCGCGGACCTGCCCGCCCGCGATCCAGAGATTGGCGGGCTGCGCGTGCCGCCCTTCGCCCTTTCGCCTAACGGGGGCGATCTGGCAGCGGCACCGCTCTGCCTTGCCCTTACCCCCGGGGGGGCCGT
>NZ_LWGH01000409.1:0-2898 GCF_001635395.1 Sulfitobacter sp. HI0129
CTTTTCCTGCTGCTGGGCCTGTCGCTGACCCTGCGCGGGCCCAGCGGTTGGCGGATGACGTTCCAGATGTCTTCCTGCGATATCACGATTTCGCGCAGGTCGAGCGATTGGGCAGGCAGGGCGGCAGCGATCAGCACGAACATACTGAGCAGCATGATGGGCAGGCCGATGGCGACGTAGCGGTAGGCCCCGATCAGGGCGAGGGGGGAATTGGGCGACCAGCCGTGCAAAAAGACCAGAACGACCACGAGCGCCTCGCAGGCCCCCCAAAGCACCACGCTGGTCTTGATCCCGATGACCGCGCTCTCGGGCCCGAGCGGCACGACGGCAAGCCCCACCGCGCCGACGGCGATATATCCCCCAATGGCGAGGAACCAGTTGAGCCTGTCGGGGGCTTCCGTCTCGATGCGCTGGCGGCTCAGATGCGCCGCGGCCCTGTAGAAGGGCATCAGTACCGGGATGCCGGGGCGGCCGGCGATGCGGCGGTAAATGACTCCGTCAAGGATCGCGGCAAGGGCGATGCCGAAGAGCAGGAAGACCAGCATGATGAGGAAGGCGACAGGAAAGCTCATCACATGTGACCCGCGTGGGCGCCATGATCCATGCCGCCTTCCTTTTTGTCATCCTCGCCATCCGCGTCGTCATCGGTTTCCGGCTCCGGGGTATTGCCGCAGATGGTGCGCAGCGATGCGGTGTCGAAGCTGTTCAGCACCAGCATCGCTTCATGCCATTCGAGACCGACGAGCAGGTCGTCGAGGCCGGTGTGGTGCAGATGCAGGTTCAGCGCGGAGTCTCTGCGGGACATCAAATGATCGAACCGCGCCCGGACGTCGGAGCCGTCATGCGTGCGGCCCAGCCCATCGGGGATCGCGGCCCGGGCCGCTGTCAGCCGGGCCAGCCGGTCGAAAGATCCCTTGCCCGTGGCGTCGCCGCGCAATTTCCTTTGGGCCAGCGCGGGCAGGCCCAGCAGGTCGAGCAGAACCCAGCCCCGGTCCTCGGTCGTCTCGAACGGCGGGTGGGTGACGGCGACGGTTTGTATGACGTCGCCCTGCAGGGTCAGCTTCAGCACCAGCCCCGGCGGAAACATCGGCAGGAAGGGGCCGAAATCGGCCGTGTAGGTGTCGAGCTCCAAGCCGTCGCGCAGGTCCGCGGCGGTCATCGCCATGGGCCTGCCATAGGGCGTGCCGCCCATCATGCCCTTGCCGCCCTGACCGTGCGGCCCCACGCCGCGCCATTCGTTGGGCGGCGCGTCGGGCAGGATGTCAGGCTCGCTTTCCACATTGCCCGCCAGAAGGTCGCTGTGGAGGGTCTTTATGGCGGTGCCGATATCCTCGGCGCTGTCTATCCGCTTTGCGCCCGACAGGTCGTTGCGCGATTGCCAGAGGATGGTGGCCCGGGGGTGGGGCAACTGGTCATGCAGGCGGTGAAGCTGGGGCAAGAGCGCCTTCGGTACCGTGCCCACCACCAGAAGGATCGCCGCCGCGCGCGGCGTGTCCACCATGCGCAGGGCGGGCATCCGGGCCAGCAGATGGGCGTATTCCGCCGGGGCGGCTTCGCCTTCGGCGAGGAAAACCGGCACCTCGGCGCGCGCGGCCAGATGGGCGAGCCAGTTCATTCCCATCGGAATATCCCTTCCCGCCAGCCATAGAGGATGCCGACCGACAGGATCGTCAGGAACATGCCCATCTCCGCCAGCGCTTTCGGCCCTTCCTCGACGAAGACGACGGCCCAGGGGTACATGAACATCATCTCCATCTCGAAGGCGACGAAGAGCAGGGTCATGGTGTAATAGCGGACGTGGAAGCGTTGCCAGGCATGGGTTTCAGGATCGCCGCCGCCAAGGATCGGGCGCTTTTGCGGGTAGGTGACCGAAGCCGTGGCACCCGCACGCAAGGCGACCGTGAAACCCAGTGACAACACAAAGATCAAGATGATGGCGATCAATGTCGGCATAAATCCCCGCAACTCTCATGCATCATCAAAGTTACCTATCGACAGGGGCGAGAAAAGCCTTCTTCCCACTGGATACTTGCTGTTTTCTGCACTGCGGCGGGTGCGGGTGGGGCATCGAACCTCGCATCCTGCCCGCCCAGCAGCAGATCAGCCCTTTTCACCATACCAGCTATGGCGCCAGTCGATCATCTTCCCGATCTCCTTGCACTGGGCATCGATGATGCTGCGCGAAAGCTTCTTGATGTCGTCGTTCTGGCTCTGCTTTAGCGCCACCGCAGCCATTTCGATGGCCGAGGCGTGGTGCGGCAGCTGGGAGTCGATGAACGCCTTGTCGAAGGGCGATTTCCGGGCAAGCTCCTCGGGGCTGTCCATTCCCAGCATGCTGCGTTCATGGGGGTGGGTTTCGGTGGCCACGCTGTTGGGACCGTCGAGGTCTTCGATGATCTTGTCGAGCGTCTCGATCTCTTTCTTCTGATCCTTGATCATGGTTTTCGCGAAATCGACGAGTTCGTCATGTTCGCCCTTGTCCAGCGCGACTTCGGCCATGGAAACCGCCATCGCGTGGTGAGCGGACATCATGTTGACGAAGCGCATATCGGAATATTCACCGTTATGGACCAGATTGGCAGTGGCTTGGCGCTGTGATGTCATGTCGTTCTCCTTCGCTTGAAAAATTTCCACGTTCTGAAAATTCCAACGCGATTAATTTTCAAGAGGTTCCCGCCGGGAGCCTTCGAGAAACCTGTTCATTGTCGAACCCGTTTGTGCTTATCAGTTTTCATGCGCATTTCCGGCAGTGATTTTCGGCTTCTCCGAGTGTTCGACGCAGTCGTGCGCCATGGCGGCTTTGCCGCCGCGCAGACGGAGCTTGGGGTCGGTCCGTCGACGATCAGCAATCACATCACCGCACTTGAGCAGCGCCTCGGCGTTTCGCTTTGTCAGCGC
>NZ_LWGH01000410.1:0-10902 GCF_001635395.1 Sulfitobacter sp. HI0129
TTCCGACCTTCGCGGTCGTCTTCGCCAGTCTGGTCGCGGCAGCGGCGCTGATGACGCTGCTTCTGGGCGGCGCGATGCTGTTCCTGCTGGGGGCCTTCGCCTTGCTGACGCGATTGGGTCGTTTCGGTAGCTGGCTGGCATCGCGTCTGTTCCGGCGGAGCAGCGAACGGATCGATGCGGGCTATCGCCGGTCTTTCTTCGGGCATGTGATCGCGGCGATCACTGGCAATCCGGTCATGCCGCTGGTGATGACGGGGGTCGTCTTCGTTTTTGTCGGCACGGTGATGATCTACTTCGGCAACAACAACCGGGGCGTCGAATTCTTTGTGGAGTCGGAGCCGGAACAGGCCATCGTCTACGTGCTGGCGCGCGGCAACCTGTCGTTGGAGGAAAAGGACGCGCTGCTGCAACAGGCCGAGGATGTCGTGCTGGCACATCCCGGCGTGCAGACGGCCTTTGCCTTCGCGGGCGAGGGCGGGCTCGACAGCAACACAGGCGGCGCACAGGCCCCCAAGGATTCCATCGGGCAGATTCAGCTTGAAACGATTCCTTGGGAAGACCGCCCCAACAGGAGCGAGCCGCTCTTTACCCTGCCCTTCATCGGCTATCAGCTGGCCCGCGAATACCAGGATCCGGCCTATGACGGCGATGTCATTATCGAGGATCTGACAGCACGGCTGCAGGAGATTCCCGGCATCCGGGTCGAGATTCTGGCGCAGGCCCGCGGCCCCGCTTCCGGCAAGCCGGTGCATCTGCGCCTGAAGTCCGACAGCTTCGCCGATCTCGTCGCCGCCACCGAAGCGGCCCGGGCCCGGTTCGAAAAAACCCCCGGCCTCACGCTGATCGAAGATACCCGCCCCCTGCCCGGGATCGACTGGCGCATCGACGTGGACGTGGAAAAGGCCGGTCAATACGGGGCGGACGTGATGACCGTGGGCGCGATGGTCCAACTGGTGACGCGGGGCCTGCTGCTCGACACCATGCGGGTGGACAGCTCTGACGAGGAAATCGAGATCCGCGTCCGCCTGCCGGAAGATGATCGCGTCCTGTCCACGCTGGATACGCTGAAAGTGCGCACCCGCGACGGGCTGGTGCCGCTGTCGAACTTCATCACCCGCACGCCGGTGCCGAAACTGGCCGAAATTTCGCGGATCGATCAGAAACGGCATCTGGACATCAAGGCGGATGTGTTGCCCGGCCTCGTGAAACTGGTGCCTGCGGGCAGCGGCGATGATACCGCCTTGCCCGAACCTGTCGCGACCCTCCAACCGGTGGACCCCGGCATGCCCGCTGACGTCACGACGGTGGACGGCAGTTACCGCGCGATCCACCTTTCCGGCGATGTCGCGGCGGCCACTCTTCAGCGCGAACTGGACGCGGGCGCGCTGCGCGTCCTGCCGGTGAACGCCAATGAACGCATCGCCGAGATCGACAAATGGCTCGCGACGACGCCCTTCGCTCTGGGCGTCACCTCTGAATGGACGGGCGATCAGGAGGATCAGGCCGAAAGCCAGGCATTCCTCAGTTCCGCCTTCAGCGCAGCACTGGGGTTGATGTTCATCATTCTGCTCGCCCAGTTCAACAGCATCTACAATTCGGTGCTCGTGCTGGTGGCGGTCGTCCTGTCGACCACGGGCGTGCTGATCGGGATGCTGGTGATGGACCAGACCTTTTCGATCATCATGACCGGCACCGGCATCGTGGCGCTGGCCGGAATCGTGGTGAACAACAACATCATCCTGATTGACACCTATCAGGAGTTCGAGCGCTACATGCCCCGGATCGAAGCGATCATTCGCACCGCACAGGCGCGCATTCGCCCGGTGCTGCTGACCACGATCACCACCATGGCGGGGCTTGCGCCCATGATGTTCGGCCTGTCGCTCAACTTCACCGAAGGCGGCTACACGATCGACAGCCCCACCGCGCTGTGGTGGAAGCAACTGGCGACGGCGGTGGTCTTCGGACTGGGCGTCGCCACGGTCCTGACGCTCATGGTCACCCCCTCGCTGCTGGCGATCCGGGTCTGGGCCACCACCTATATCCGCTGGATCGCGCGGCTGCTTGCGAAGCTGTCGCTCGGCCGGGCCAGCCGCGCCGCACAGGACTGGGCCCTGCGCCGCGACGCCCGCCGCCTGCGCAGCGCCGAACTGATCTGGCAGGAAAAGGGCACAATACGCCCTGCCCCGCCTCCCAAAGGGCTGCGCGTCGCGGAATGACGCCGACGTGACCGGGCGTGCCCGCCGCGCCCCTAGTCCGCTCCCGATGCAGCGCTAACCTGATGTGTTCACACATAAGGAGTTGAGCCATTATGCTACGCACATTGAGCGCCGCCGTTCTGGGCGCGACACTCGCATTTCCCGCCATGGCCGCCGATCTTGTCCACAAAATGAGCCCGCATTCGGTTCCCGATACGATCGACCGTCTGGAATCCGCTGTCGAAGACGCGGGTGCGACCGTTTTCGCCCGGGTCGATCACGCCGAAGGCGCGATGAAGGCCGATATGGAACTGCGCCCGACGCAGCTCTTGATCTTCGGCAACCCCGAACTCGGCACCCCGGCGATGAAGGACAAGCAGACCGCCGGCCTCGACCTGCCGATGCGGGTGCTGGCCTATGCGGACGACAAGGGTCAGGTGCATGTGGTCTATCACCAGCCCGAAACCCTTGCCGAAATGCACGGCCTGCCGGAAGACGCCGAGTATCTGGAGAAAATGGCAGGCGCGCTCGACAAGCTGACGAGCAAGGCCATCGCCGAGGGAAGCTGAACCCAGCGCCCGAAATCGATCCGCACGGGCCGCGTTCAGCTACCGCGCGCCCGTGCCTCTTCATCCAGTGCAGCCCACCACGCCGCGTACCGCGTGTTGCACGGATGCCTGTTGCCTTCATCGGGCGTGCCGTCATCCCACCAGACCGGGCCACGTTCCCCCAACCGTTGCTTGGCGGCGTCCACTGCGGCGCGCGCCGCGCGGGTCGCGGCTTCGGTATCCGCGTGTTTCACGGCCATCCGGGCCTGCATCAGCGCCTTCACCGCCGCGCGCCGCTCACTGTCTGACAGGCGGGGATCCGTCTTGCGCCACAGCCTGCCCTTGGCGACGAAATACCGCCCGTCCGGCGTTTCGGGATAATCCTTCCGCCTTGCGTTCAAGCACCGTCCCCTTCGGACTGCTGACGATGCCAGAGCTGCGCGTACCGGCCGCTCTCGGCCAAAAGCGCCTCATGGGTGCCCTGCTCGATGATCTCGCCCTGTTCCAGCACCACGATGCGGTCGGCCTCCGCGATGGTGGACAGCCGGTGCGCGATGGTCAGCACAGTACGCCCCTGACCGGCGGCACGCAGGGCATCCTGAATCTCATGCTCGGTCTCGCTGTCGAGCGCACTTGTCGCTTCGTCCAGCAGCAGGATGGGCGGGTCCTTCAGCAAGGTCCGGGCGATACCGACGCGCTGTTTCTCACCCCCCGACAGCTTCAGCCCCCGTTCACCCACCATCGTGTCATAGCCCTGTGGCAGGCGGTTGATGAAATCGTGGATCTGCGCGGCCTTGGCGGCGGCGATGACCTCGTCCCGCGTCGCCTCGTCCCGCCCGTATGCGATGTTGTAGCCGATGGTGTCGTTGAAGAGCACGGTGTCCTGCGGCACGACCCCGATCGCCTGATGCAGGCTGTCCTGCGTCACGTCGCGGATATCCTGCCCGTCGATCCGCACCGCGCCGCCTTGCACATCGTAAAAGCGGAACAGCAACCGACCGATGGTGGATTTGCCGGAGCCGGTGGAGCCGACGATGGCCACCGTCTCCCCCGGTTGCGCTTCGAGCGAGACGCCCTTGAGGATCGCCCGGTCGGGGTCGTAGCCGAAGCGGACATCATCGAAGGTGACGCGCCCGCCCTCTACCCGAAGGTCGGCGGCGTCAGGCTTGTCTGTGATCTCGGCGGGCTGTTCCAGCAGGTGGAACATCTGACCCATGTCCACCAGGGCCTGCCGGATCTCGCGGTAGACCGTACCGAGGAAGTTCAGCGGCACGGTCAACTGGATCATATAGGCGTTGACCATGACGAAATCGCCGACGGTCAGATCACCGTTCTGCACGCCCACCGCCGCCATGACCATGACGATCACGAGACCCGCTGTAATCAGCAGCGATTGCCCGAAATTGAGGAATGCCAACGAATAGTTGGTCTTGATCGCGGCTTCCTCGTAGCCTGCCATCGCCATGTCATAGCGCGCGGCTTCGCGATGCTCCGCGCCGAAATACTTGACCGTTTCATAGTTCAGCAGACTGTCGATCGCCTTCTGGTTGGCGTCGGTGTCCTGATCGTTCATCTGCCGCCGCAGCTTCACCCGGTATTCGGTCACCGAGAAGGTGAACCAGACATAGAGCGCGATGGTCACCGCAACGACGACGAGATACCAGAAATCGAACAGAACGGCGAGGATGATCCCCACGAGTATGAGTTCGAGGATCAATGGCCCGATGGAAAACAGCAGGAACCGCAAAAGGAAATCGACCCCCTTGACGCCCCGCTCGATGATGCGGCTCAGCCCGCCGGTCTTGCGCGTGATGTGATAGCGCAGCGACAGCTTGTGAATATGCTCGAAGGTTTCCAGCGCCAGCATCCGCAAGGCCCGCTGCCCCACGCGGGCAAAAACCGCATCGCGCACCTGCTGGAACCCCACGCCCATCAGCCGCGCCATGCCGTAAGCCACCGTCAGACCGATGGCCCCCAGCGCCAGCATGGGCGCGCCTTCGCCCGATAGCGCGTCGACCGCGCCCTTGTAGAACACCGGCGTGGCGACAGTGACCAGTTTGGCCACCACCAGCGCGACCATGGCCCAGATCACCCGGTGCTTGACCCAAGGCATGTCGGAGGGCCAGAGATAGGGCGCGACCTTGCGCAGAACCAGCAAGCTCGACTGCCGTTCTGCCGCCTCCGCGATCTCTTCTTCGGTCATGGGTGAGGTTACATCGGCCTTGGGGCGCGATGCGCGGGCGGTATCGGCTGGCATGAAATGTCCTGAACTTGTTAGCCGTCTACATAGGACAGCGCGCGATGGGTTGCCAGTCCCGGCCGATGACGGGGCCGAGCAGCCCTACTTCGGCAGGTCGAAAACCTGCCCCGGGTAGATCAGGTCCGGATCGCGGATATCGTCTGAATTGGCCTCGAACACGCGGACATAGAGCAGACCGTCACCATAGCGCTCCCGCGAGATCGCCCAGAGCGTATCGCCCTTCTGCACCGTCACCACGCTGACCGGACCGTCCCCACTGCGCGTCGCCGCGGCAAGGTTCTCGGCGGATTCGCGTTTGAACGGCGTCTCCACCCGGCTGGTGATGGTGCCTTCGGCGTCCATCTCGTCCACGCGAAGGGTATAGATCCCTTCATCCACGTTCGGCAGATCGCCCCGCCAGCGGCCTTCGCCATCCACGGCAAGATCGATGATCGCGTTGTTGTTCAGATAGACGCGGATTTGCGTGGCGTCGGACTGCGCCCGCCCCGCCAGTTGCACGTCGCCGGTTTCCGAATAGCTGATGGTATCGAGGGCGACGTTGGACATGACTTGGGGGCTGGCGGGTGTCATCACCTCCACCCCGTTGCGGTCGGCCCGCAGGATCGCGCCCGAAGTGGGGCTAGGCGGTGCGGTCTCTGCCGGGTCGGGCTGCGGGGCAAGTGCGGCGAGTTCGGTGCCACCACCTCCCGTCACGGGGGCGGCGTCAGGCGATGGCGCAGCGGTCTGCACAGCCGGTGCCTCTTGCCCTGCCGTGCCGGGGCTGGCGTCGGTGCCGGCGGTTTGTGTCCCTTCTCCGGTCGCAGCGGGGACGGCTTGCGGTGAGGTCGCTGGGGCCTCGGTTTCTACATTTTCGGATGCCGCCAAACGGTCAGCGGGCGGTTGTGCGGTTGGCGCTTCCGCCAGCGTGCTTTCATCCCCATCCCCTGGCGCGGTTGGCGCCGGGTCAGCCTCCGCAAGATCTTTGCTGTCTGACGGAATCGCCTCGCTCCCCTGCACAGGGGGTTCCGCTTCCGCGCCCGCCATAGGTCGGGTCACATTGCTACTATCCGCCTCGGCGCTATCGAGAGCCGCAACCGGACCTTCTGAGCCCGTCGTCTCATCCCCGTCAGCCGCTACACTCGGCCCGGTCTCAAAAGGCGCATCCTGTTCGGCCCCCTGCAAGGTAACGACCTGTGCCCTGTCCGCCCCGGCTGAATCCTCCGCCAAAGCGGCGACGAGGGGGGCGAGGATCACGTCCTCATCCGAACGCAGGGTCTGCCCGTCGGAGGTCTGGGTGAGGGAAAGGATATGCCCTTCGCCGTCCAGCGGGACAAAGGCGATGGCGGCAAACTTGCCGCTGCCATCCGCCGTGGCGGTGGCCACGGGGCGGCCATCCTGCAACACCTCCACCCGCGCCCCGGGGGAGGCGCGGCCCGCGATGACGGTCAGGCCGTCCTCTTCCCTGCGCAACTCGTCGAAGGCGGGGGAAATGGTCTGAGCGGAAGGGGTCGGGGTGCTTTCGGCGATATCCGCATCGGGATCGGACTTCTCTGCGGTCACGTCCTGAGTGGGGGTCGCGGAGGGCGCGGTTTCGGAGGGATCAGACAATGCCGCGACGCTTTGACCTTCGGGCTCGGGCGAAACAGCCGCGATGCCCTCGGGGCGTGTGGAGTTCTCGTCTTTCCCTTCGGGTGTTTCGGGGTCGGAACCCGGCGCGACGGTCGCGCTCTCCTGCGGTTCGATCTGGGCCGCGCGCTGCGCCGCGTCAGACGGCTCCGGCGCGGCGGGGGTTTCCGATGGCGCGGGCGGCTCACCGATCCGGGTGACCGTGGTATCCGTCTCGACAGGCGCTGCATCCGCTTCCACCGCGACATCGCCCGCCCCATCGGCAGAGAGCTCCGCCTCCGCCAGTTCGGGCGCTGGCGGCGGGAGCGGCGCGCCCGCAGGTGCGCCGGGGGATACCGCCGCCACAGACCCATCGTCGGAACCGATGGCAGTGGCGACAGGAGGTGCGCCCCCATCTTCCCGCTTCACGGCGGTCGCGACAGTTTCGGGGTCCGGGGGAATATCCATCCGCACATCCCACCAAGCGACAAAGGCAATGGCCGCGGCGACCAGAAGCCCGGTCGCCAGTATGCCGAACAGCCGGCCTCTGCCCCTGCGCGCTTTCGCCATTGCATCCATCCCCCTGATGTCATTCCTTTCTAGCAAGCGGGTTTACGCCGGTCAAAACACAGTGAAGCCCTTCGAGCATTTTCAAGACAGGATATCTCATGCCCCACCGTTCCATCTGCGTATATTGCGGCTCCCGCCCGGGCAGCGACCCGGCCTTCGCCAGTGATGCCGAAACGCTCGGAAAGGGCATCGCGGCGCGGGACTGGCGACTGGTTTACGGTGCCGGCGACGTCGGCCTGATGGGCACCGTGGCCCGCGCGGCGCAGCTGGCCGGGGCAGATACCTTCGGGGTGATCCCCCGCCATCTCGTCGATTGGGAGGTCGGAAAGACCGATCTGACGCGATATGTGGTGACCGAAACGATGCATGAACGAAAGAAAGTGATGTTCATGAACTGCGATGCCGTGGTTGTCCTGCCCGGCGGCGCGGGGTCGCTCGACGAGTTTTTCGAAGTGCTCACATGGCGGCAGCTGGGCCTGCATGAAAAGCCGGTTATCATCGTTAATACAAACGGTTACTGGACGCCGTTAATGAGCATGATGCGCCATATCGTGAGCGAAGGTTTCGCGGATGAAAGCCTGCTGGGGTATTTCAAGGAAGTTCCCGATGCGGACGGCGCGCTGCGGGAGCTGGAAAAGCTTCTGGAGGAGTGATGCGATTTGTCCGGCTCGCGGGAGCGAGTCGGAGTGGAGGGAAGCCTAAGCCGGTAATGCTCTGAGCGTCGTCTTCCTTTCCTCCCCCAAACGAGGAAACGACGGCAAATGGCCGCATACCGCCGTCGGTCTCCAGAAGAGCGCATTGGCTGACTCATTGCGCCCCGGCGGTTCACTTCACCGCAATCGTGAGGCGTTGCTGCAGCGCAACAATCCCCGCCGTGCGTCAGAGTACAATTCTGAAACGAAGGCCCCGGCGCAGCACGATTGTCGGCGCCGGGGAAACAATAATCAAGCGAGTTCCGATTTCACGATTTTCTCGATGTCGTCGATCGGGTGATTGGTCAGGGTTTTCGGCACTTCACCGATCACCTTGTCGGAGACTTCCTGATGCAATTCGCTCCGCAATTCCCCGAGCGTGCCCGGGTCGGCCACCAGAACGATGCTGTCGAAATTGCCCTTGTGGGCCTGCTTGTACAGGATATCGGCAAGCTCCCCGGCGAACCGGTCCTTGGCAAGTTGGTGCCAATCCGTGTCATCCACAGCGGACCGGTGAACCGACGGGCCATCGTTAAAGCGCCCGCGCCGGTTTGCCGCCTGTTCGCGGTTGGGCGGGTTTTCCTGTTCTTCCTTGCGCACAACCTCCAGAAACGGGTCTTCTCCGTCGGTCTGGTTTTCAAGGATCAACGCCTTTTCGCCGTCGGCAATCAGAACCCATGTGCCGTTCTTCAACTTGGTCATTCGTCCTCTCCATGCTTGCGCTTGTCTTCACCGGTGACACGGGTCGCGCCTGCAGGGGTTTCCGTGCTGCGCTTCTTTTCATCCTGTGTGGCCACGTCCCGCTGCAGGTTGCCGCCCTCGCGGCCCTGCTGCTGAACGCCGGAATCGGTGTTCACGATCTTTTCGGTCTCCCGAACACCGTCCTTCGATCTCTTACGCTCGGCCATGGTGGAATCCTCCATTCGATGTTTCTGAAGGACCAACGCCGCCCCTGCCCCCCGGTTCCATGACAAAGCCCCGCCGGATGAACCGACGGGGCCTGAAAAATCTCGCTCGTGCAGGTATTTACATACGGCTCGCGACGTTTTCCCAGTTGACCAACTTGTCAAGGAAGTTGGTCAGGTAGTCGGGCCGGGCGTTGCGGAAATCGATGTAGTAGGAATGTTCCCAGACATCGCAGCCCAGCAGCGCGGTCTGATCGAAGCAAAGCGGGTTGATGCCATTGGCGGTATTTGTGACCTTCAGGCTGCCGTCTGTATCCTTGACCAGCCAGACCCAGCCGGAGCCGAACTGGCCGCCGCCCTTCGTCTTGAACTCGTCCTTGAACTTGTCGACCGAACCGAAGCTTTCGTTGATCGCCTTTTCCAGCTCGCCGGGCATGCCCGCGTCGCCGGGGCCCATCATCTCCCAGAACTGCTTGTGATTCCAGTGCTGCGAGGCGTTGTTGAAAAGGCCGGACTGCGGCACGCCCGAGGGATCGTAGGTCGCCTTGACGATCTCTTCGAGGGACTTGTCCTTGTGCTCGCTGTCGTTCAGGAGCTTGTTGCCATTGTCCACATATGCCTTGTGGTGCTTGTCATGGTGATATTCCAGCGTCTCCTTCGACATCCCCTTGGATGCGAGAGCGTCATGGGCGTAGGGAAGATCGGGAAGTTCAAAAGCCATCGGGTGGGCCTCCTCTTTGGTATTTCCGTGGGCCACATGATGCGTTCACAGGGCCTTCGTCAAGGTCAACGCCTGCCTGATGGCCCGGTTCCATGGCTATCCACGCCGCGGACGGCAGTTTCCGCGGCTTCTGAACCCACGTTCGGAACTCCGCGGCCCCGCGGTGAGGTCCAGCAAGCCGGTGCTTTTTGCCAGCGACGCGCGATAGTCGAAGTGCGCGAAGCTGCGGCCATTGTCGGCGCGAACGTCCGGAACGCTCCATTTGACGATGAGCCGTTTCGCGTCATCGCGTACCAATGTGCCCGGCACGGTACTGCCGGTAAAGAGCAGCGTGATCGCATCGACGACGGTGACGCTTCCATCCCCCGGCACGACCAGCGCGATCTTGGGAGAGATCCAGCCCCGCCCCCGTTCGATATCGCGCATGTCGCAGTCATAGAGCAGACCTTCCGCCTGCACGGGCCCGGCCCCCAGTACAAGCAGCATCGCGATGGCTCTGGCGTACCCTATCCGACGCTTCGCTGCCGGGTCCTGGCCGCCTGTACCGAACCGGCGCCTCAACGATCAGAAATGCCCGACCTCGGACCCCGGCTGCGCGGCCACGGACAGAAGATCGAAGACATAGCGCGCGACAGAGCGGAAAACGACAAGGCGAATGCGGTCCTCCTCCAGCATCCAGAGCGCGGCGGGAACTTGGGCGAGCCGTGTGCGGCGGAACTGACCCGGCTCGAACTCCCCGGGTGCGAGATCCACCGGGGCGAGCTTTGCCACCACTTCGCGCGCGGCGGGGCCGCTCACATCAAAGACGGCGCGCGCGTCCGAGACATTGACAGCCAGTGCGAAACGGTTGGCAAATGCCCCCTGCACCCGTTCCAACCGGTCCGATACCTCGTCGTAGGGACAGATCAGCAAGAGTTCATCGGGCGACATCCAAGCCACGCCCCGATCGCTTTCGAAGTTGCTGCGCCCCTGTTCGGGCAGGTTGACCCCCCCGGCGGCGCTGACGGCCTTGCGCATCCACCCGGCGGACAAATCGCCGCGCAGGGTGATCATGCCCAGTGGGCCAATCTCGGAGATCGAGGCGATGCCGCCGGTGTGGCTGATGTTGTTCAGGGCGCTGACGGGTTCAGACATTCTGCTTCTCCCCTTCCTTGTCGTAGAAGACCGGATCGACGATCCGCGCCTCATAGGTCTTGCCATCGGTTCCGGGGAAGCGCAGCACTTCGCCCATCCGGTCCGGGCCGTTCAGCACGAGCCCCATCGCGATGCCGCGATCCAGCGTCGGCGAATGGTAGGTCGACGTCACCCGCCCGATCATGTTGCGCTGGCCATTCTCGTTCTCGCCCTCGCCCACGGCATAGGCCCCGTCCGGCAGGGTGCTGCCGTCGGTGGTTTCCAGCCCCACGAGCTTCCAGCGGTTGGGA
>NZ_LWGH01000411.1:0-4976 GCF_001635395.1 Sulfitobacter sp. HI0129
GCACTGTCGTCGGCACGAACGCGTTTCGGCTTTATGAGGGTGAGCTTGGCATCCGGCTACCTCTTGGCGGCATGGCCAATACGGGCGATATCGACATCGCCCAGTTCGAGAGGTTGAGCGTGGCCCTGCAGGATCAGGTTGACCCGGGACTTGCCGAGACATTTTCGACGCTGAAGTTCGCACCCGTCCCGGGGCTTGATCGAGGGCGGACCTGGCGATGGGCGCAAGGGGGTAGCGGCCAGCTGGTCGAGTTTTTGACACCCGCCTTCGGAAATGAGAGCGTCCGCGAATTGCCCGCCTTGGGCGTGTGCGCGCAAGCGCTGAACTATCTCAACTTCTTGATCGCCGAACCGATCTTCGCCGCCGCCATCTATCGGTCCGGCATTCTTATACAGGTCCCGCGTCCGGAGCGCTTTGCTGTCCACAAACTCATCGTCGCCGACCGGCGACGCGAGGGTGCCGGCAGCCTGAAATCAGCCAAGGATCGCGAACAGGCCGCGTACTTAATTGAGGTCATGGCGGAGGATCGTCCGGACGATCTGGCCAGGGCCTACACCGCTGCGATGGCGGTGGGCCCCCGCTGGCGAGAACACATCGTGAATTCACTGGATCGGATGGCCTACACAAAGGCTGTCCTCAAGGAACTGGTCACTTAGGCGGTTCGCGATTGCCCACGTCACGACGCTCTGACCTGCGATTGGTCGTACTCTCTGCGCAGGACTGTTGGCCTCTCTGGCCGCTCCCGTGAGCAATCGCAGACGCTGAAAATCTCTGCAACGAACAACCGGCTGCGCTGCGGATCTCGTCATAGCCCGGGCCGGGACGAAACTTCATGCGATAGTCCTGGGAAACCTGACAGGAGCTATGACGACTTGGGTACCTGCCGCTCACCCGGGTCTCTCCTCTTTGCTCATTGATGTGGATCGCACGGGGTCGGGCGGTCCGTGCCCTCCGCTCACGCTCCGGAAAACACAAATACGGTTTCCACGCGCGGGGCGCGCGGACCCTCCGCATTTGCGTTTGCGGACCTCCCTTGTCCCCCGTGCCGGGTGATCCCCATCGCAAAAAGGAGAGACCCAAATGACCAACCACTACGTCGCCACCGTTCCCGTCAAGTTCACCGACAACGAAGGTCAGGAGCGCACCCGCTTCCAGCGCGTCGGCGCGATGTTCCGCAACACCCGCAACGGGGACGGCTCGGAGTTCTTCAGCCTCAAACTCGACTTCCCGGTCGCGGTCCAGGAGCTGGTGATGTTCCCGCCGAGCTCCAAGGAACCGCAGGAGTAATCCTCCCACGAGGATGGACCGCCCTAGGGCGGTCCTTTCCCTGTGTCAGGGAAGGCTGCTCCAAGACCGGGAACCCCTGCCTTCGGCCGGCGTCCCCGGGAAGGCGTCAGGACCGCAAGCGGTCCTGACGGGGGATATCAGAGATCGCATGGAACAGGTCTGCCGGCCAGCCTCAAGGGGGCCATCCGGAATAACAGTCGGGCTGCGCCCGCCGGTTTTTCCGGCAGAGATTTGGGCCGAGCCAAATCTGGCCTCCCTTGACCCTGTCCGTCAGCCCGTCGGTGAAGGGATGCGCCGCTCCTCGCTTCCGTCCGAACACATGCGTGTTCGGCCAGACCCTCGGGCGCGGGCATGACAACGGGCGGCCGAGGTGCGGTTGGAGATGGTCGGGTGTTGCTGGGCCCTTCGGGCCGGGCCTCGCACCTGCGGTGCTCGGCTCAAAGCGGAATTCAAGGTCGCCTGGGGGCAATCTACAATAATATTGCATTGACCGGTTCGTATAGTTTCGTATGATGAGGGCGACCTTGAATGAAGGTGGCAGGAAATAGGGGGGCTTTCTTCCGCATGACCCGGACCAAGAGACTGACCGAGCTCGAGAAGGCGGAGATCGTCCGTGAGGCCGCGGGTGGGGTCTCGACGTCGGAGCTGGCCGAACGGTTCGGCGTCACGGCGCGGGCGGTGCGCTACACCCTGAAAGCGGATGCGGACCGCCAACGCGACGCGGCCGTGGCGACCGCCGCTGTGACGGTGAAGCTGACCCCTGACGAGCTTGGGGCGCTGGATGAGGTCCTGGCCGGGGCGGGGATCGAGACCCGCACGGAGGGGGTCCGGCGGCTGATCCAGGCGGCGGGGGGAACCTTCGTTCCGGACGCGCAGCTGGCGGCTGAGATGGCGCGTTACCGGGCCTCCCTGCACGAGGTCGGCAACGGCGTCGTGCAGATCGCCAAGCAGATGGTGAACGCCAGCCGCGCGGGGCAGGGGGAAGGCTCCGCGCCGAACGCAGAGTTGTCCGAACTGCGCCTCGCACAGATGCGTGGGCTGGCGCGGTTCATCCTTGACTCCGCTGACGAGATCGATCTGCTGCTGCGCCGCCGCCGGGATGCCATGCAGCTCTCCGCGACCGCCGCTCTGAGGGAGTTTGCCCATGCGGCTGAATGATGCCGTCCATGACGTCACCGGAGAGATCTTCCGGGATGGCTGGAGCCGCATCCGGGGCTCGATGCAGGGGCTGCAGGCGTCCCGGCAGAGGCAGCTCGTGCGGGCGGCGGCGGGGCATCGTGCAGCGGTCTTCAAGGCGATCCGGGGCGGGGGCACGCATACCAAATCCCAGCTGATGAACCAGCTCGATTACCTGACCACCAAGTCCTCCCATATCGTCGACTCGAGCGGTTTCCTGGACGGGAAGACGAAGCTCGAGGCATCCGAGATCAAGGACCTGACGGAGCGGTTTGCCAAGCGTTGGAGCGCGGGGTTCAAGCCCAAGCTCGGGCAGACGACGCATATGCTCATGTCCTACCCGATCGGCACTCGGGGTGAGGATGTGCGCGACATCACCGCCAATGTTGCCGAGCGGTTCTTCCAGACCGAGGAGGGGCATTTCGACTACATTATTGCCGTGCATGAGGACCGGGATCACCCGCACGCGCATATAGTATTGAACCGCCGGTCCCAGGAGGGAGAGTTCTTCTTTCTGGGCCGGGATCACCGGTTCAACTACGACGACTTCCGCCTCGCCATGGTGGAAGAGGCCGAGAGGTTTGGCGTGCGCCTCGAGGCCACGCGGCGGCTGGATCGTGGGGTTGTGCACTACCCGCCGCGCACCCGCGAGGTCTATGCGGCCAAGATTGAGGGGCGGGCCGCGGAGCCACGGCCACGGGTCGGAGCAGACTTGGATCGCGCTCTGGAAGAGATCGCAAACACCCGGATCATCTATCACTCGCTCGCAGCCGAGGCCTCCGCGGACAACCGCGAGGACATCGCCGATGCGCTCTTCCGGTCTGGAGAGCTTCTGGCCAAGGGCGGCAAGCTGAATTTGGAAGGAGGCGTCTACATGGCAGAGGAGCAATCGTTCGAGGATCTGCGGACCCGTTATGCCGATCAGGTCGCGCGCGTCCAGGGCATGATCGAGGCGAAGCCGGAGACCGAACGGCCGCGGCTCGAGCGCAGCCTCAACGAGATCCAGTCGCGGCTCGCGCATATGCAGCCCTTGGGGCTGCGCTCCATGACATTGACCGAGAAGCCCTCGGAGGGCGGGGTCTATTCCGAGACCAATATCGATGCGGCCCGGCTCGACCGGTTGCGGGACCCCGAGGTGCGGGCGCAGGTCGACACCGCGCTGCGCGGGACCGGGATCAGTTCGTCCGTTGTCGTCGCGCGGATGGAGACCGGCGCGCAGAACGCGGCACTTGAGCGCCAGTGGATCGCGGACGATCTGGCGCGGGTGGCCGAGAGGGACGGCCTCAACCTCGAGCGTCGCGCGGATCTGGAGACGGCGCGCGAGACGCTAAACCGGGCCCATGTCCAGCTCGGCGTCGCACTCGAGCGGGCAGGGGTCCTGCGCGAAGACGGTGTCGTGGAAGATCGCACCGTCATGGAGAGGGTCCATTATCATCGGGACGCCGCTGAGGACATGGAGCGCGCGATCCGCCAAGACATGCGTTCGGAAGGCTTGTCCCATGACCAGATCGAGGCGCGGGAGTGGGAGATCGCGTCCCGGGCGGAGCGACGGATCGAGGAGGAGCAGCGCGCCTATCTCGAGGCACATCCCGAACTGCTCGCGCGCCCGGGCGACGTGATCGACCGGTCCGAGCCCTACCGAGAGCGGATCACCGACGAGGCCTGGGCCCGCGAGATCACCCGCGAGGTTGACCGGATCATGGAAGGTCGCGACGCGCGGACCCCCGTTGCGGATGCCGTCACGGACGAGTTCCGCGCGCGCTATCCGGATATGCCGTCGCATCTCGCCCGCGGGCTTGGCGCGACCTATGCGGCCGTTACCGATCTGCGCGACAGCGAGGCTATCGACCATGTCCGCCGCGAAAGCGAGTTGCGGGAGGTGGCGCTCGACCTGCGCGACGGGCGGCTTTCGGACGCGCGCGAGGGGGACGCTGTCGAGGGGGCAGCGATCGCCGATCCGGACATCCGGCGGGTCGTCGACCATGAACGGGCCGGAAACCTGCACTCGCCGTTTCATGATGAGGGTCAACGCCTGGCCTACCGCGACGCCGTCGAGCGCGAGCTCGACGCGGCGCAGATCGACCGGCTGCGGGACGGGGATGTCGACGTGCTGAAGACCCAGATCGAAGACCGTCTCGATCGGCTCTACGCCGCGAAGACCTACCTGCAGTCGGACGCGGCCACCGCCAACAGCGAGGCGACCCGCGCCGTGGTCGAGGAGATCGCCGACCGCGAGTTCGAGCTCCACCGCGCCGATCTTGTCGACGGTGAGACCGAGCGCGGGGAGACCCACTGATGGGAGGGGTGGGGAAGGGCCGCCTCGCCCTCGGCGTCGCGCTGGTCACAGTCGTCGCCATCGCGATCGGCTATGTCATCGCCTCGGCCGTTGTGACGTTCCGAGACCTGGGTTTCCGGGCCGAGATCGACTTCTTCTACATCGCGCAGAACTACCGCGCCATCGGGGCCGTCCGCCCCGATGATTTTCGCCTGATCAACCTGATCATGGGCGGGGC
>NZ_LWGH01000412.1:0-5610 GCF_001635395.1 Sulfitobacter sp. HI0129
GTTCGGCGTGGGGTCCGGGTCCACCTCTTCTTCGGCTCTTCTCTCGACGAAGAGCGCAAGCATACGCGAGCGATGGCGGAACTCCAGACCAGGTTGCGGGCGGCTGGCGCTGGCGTCGCAACTCATCTCGAACCGGTGCATAGCCACGCAAAGATCCTCGTAGCTGACGACGGCAGCGATGGCGCTCGTGCAATGCTGGGGTCCTGCAACTGGCTGCAGTCGCCTTTCCGCGCCCACGAGCTCTCGATCGAGCTGCGCGATCGCGCTGTCGCCGCCTGCCTCGAACTCTTCGGGGCCATAACCGCAGCGGTGCCAACCGCCCGCGACTCGCGTGATGCCATGCAGGCCATGCGGACAGCACTGAGGCTGAAGCCCGGACGGCTGCTCGACGCAGACCCGACAAAAGATGCGATCCCGGTAACGCTTCGGATCCTCCCGGCGCCCGATCACCTGCCGCTACTTCGGCGCGCCGCTCATGATGCGAAGGAACGCCTGATGGTGATGACACACCGGATGGGGTCGCCCATGATCCAGAATGTCTTCGATCCGGCACAGGTGGCGTCGGAGCGCATTGAGACAGTTCAGGCGCTCTACTCGGTGCCCTCCGGTGAAGTCAAGAAGCGCGACGTGCGCGCCGCCGGGGAGATGGCCGGCGGGGGTATCGACCTTAGAAGAATCCAAAGCAAGCATGCCATGCTGCACGGAAAGGCTCTGCTCTGGGATCATGACGACATCGTGGTGACGAGCTTCAACTGGGGATCGCAGACCGCCTCGGAAGACAAACCGCTCGATGAGATCGGCCTCCACCTAAACGGTAAAGGGGTCGCGGATCTCTTGCAGACGATTCTCGACAAGCGCGTTCTGGACAGCTCTGCCAGTTTAAGTGCAAGCGGAGTGCGGACCACGTAGAGATATCAGCTTGAAGCTGACTGCCCTGATGTCTGCTGCGAAAGGAGTCACGGCCGGGTGGCGTTTGACAAAAGCGGTGAATTGGCGCTTCTCTATTCTCGGCAGAGTACCTTCGCACGTGCAGCGAATTCACACTTTCCGCCCTTAGCGATCAGCCGGACAGCGCCCGCACTGTCTGGATCGGAATGAACAGGCGCAAAGGCTGATCTGGCAACGGGGTGAAACCGAAGGACTCGTAGTATGCTTTTCGGCGCGCCACGATTTCGGGGTTTCCGCAGTCGAACACATCGAGAAGGACGGCACAGGTTCCGATTTCGTCTGAGACGCGCCCAATCCGGCTGAGCGCATCGGCAAGCATTGCGCTGCCCAAGCCCTTCCCCTGCATCGTTTGATCAACGCCTATCATGGAAATGAACGCGACTGGCAGCATGCCGTGCCTGGGCGCCTTCTTTGCCAATTCGTCCGGCATGTCTTCCGCGACGACGGCATGCATGTTGATCCCGTAGAAACCAAGGGTGCTACGGTCATCGTCGAGCACGACCCAGATCCGGACGACATCAGCCTTCGACCCCTTCTTGGCCGTCAACTTCAGGTAATTGTCGATCTGTGGGACACCACAGGAAAAAGCCGTTCGATCCTGGCTCTTGGCATCGAACGGCTCGATTGTGAACTTGGCGTCGACGGCGGCGTCAGTCGGCATTCGCGATCAGCGTCTCGCGCAACGCAAAAGCCTGCTTCAGCCGATTATTTGGCTTCGGAGGGTTCTCGAGAGCGCCAAAGAACGCAGCACGATCCGCCTCGCTCTCCAAGACCGTCAACTTGTGAGCTTCAATCGTCGTCTGTGCGGCCTTGTAAGCAGCGCTCACAACAAAAGAGCTTACCTCTACACCGCTCAAGGTTGCTGCGCGACTGATCGCATCCTTCACCGAAGGCTGTGTACGCGCTTCCAGCCGAGCGCTCTTGGGCTCGTCGACAGCGACAGTGCTATCCTCAAACGCCAACATGGTTGCCTCCTTGATCCGAAACGACGTCAAGCGGCAAGACGCCGCTCACATGCAGCTATGTACGGCATATCGTCGTACATGTCAAGTGTACGGCAAATTTCCGTACGCCGAGACGAAGTCTGGCAAACGCGTTCTCTGGGCGAGAGGTAGACTCACTTTTCTCGAACGGTCGTACCCGGGTTGGCCTTGCCATGCTTTGCCGTCACGAAGCGCCCGGAAATTGCGCTCCGATAGCTACCACCGGTAGAACCGCTCTTGCCAGGCGCTTCTTTGACCGTGGTGCGCGGATGTGACTTACCATAAGCCTTTGTCACATACCGCCCCGATTTCGCGCTGCGATAGCTCCCGCCGTTGCCCTTGCCTGCCATCTGAATTCTCCTTCTCAAGTCTGGCGTGTAATTGCGTCCCTCCGAGGCGGAGGGCTAGTTGGGTTCCAAACAAACCGAAGAACCTCCGCTGGAGGCCTGCGGGTCTTCATTGCAAAATCCAGTAGCTCAGAACCGGAGGTGTTTTTCTGGTCAGTTGACCGACAGCACTGGGCGTATTTCCCGAATGGATGTTCACATCCGCAAAACTCATCGTCACCGAGTTCGAGCAGTCTCTCAGCTGCAATCAGCACAGATTGCCGGCCGGGCCATTTTCCGTATTTCTCGAGGTAGAGATGCCGCACGGCCCAAAGGCTATAAAGGTCGAGCAGTCCGGTCACCGAACCGCCGGGAAGCCATGTCTTGTCTCGTGGCTCGAATGCGCAAATCGAGCCATCGGGAAAATTCGTATGCCTCGGCCCGATCCATGTCTTACTGACAGCAGTGGTCCAAAAGCCCCAGGCTCGAACCGGCCTTCTGGTGGTGTAGGGAAGTTGAATGGCAAATGCGGCTCTCCTACCGAGGCCTTCGATCAGATCGCTCTCAGCGAAGAGCCACATCTGCCTTTCTTGAGGAAACGCAAGCAGACCCGGGTACGCGTCCCGGCATTCCCCTATGCCTTCCGCATAGCGAGACCGTAGTCCTGGCTGGACGAACGGTGCTCCGGAATCGGGCGCCCGGGATTGTCCGGTCGTCCCTTGCCCTCCGGCGGGCCGTTCCCACGGTCGGGTTGCGGATCGTGTCGATTGGTGCCGTGCATCGGCTTTCTCCTGGCCCGAAGGTTTCAAGACAACCGAGGAGTTGTCGGGCCGAATGACCCCCCGATTGAACACGGTCGGCAGGATGCCAGCGTCGAGGCCCAAGCCGATGGCCTTCAGATCGTCCTCGATGCTCTTCCTCATATTGAACCGCCCCATTTGCCGCAGTGTCTGTGCTTTACGGATTCGCAACAGTGTTGCTATAATGAAATCCTGAAACAACACATATGGGGCCAAAATGAAAATTGCAAGAGTCGAACACGATGCCTAATGTGCAATTCGACGGGAACGGCTTCTACGCCGCGTTGGACGCGGTACGGGAGGAACGGAAGCTCACCTGGAGAAAGGTTGCAGAACAGTCGGGGGTGAGCGCTTCATCGCTCACGCGGATCTCGCAAGGGAAGAGACCGGATGTAGACAGCCTAGCATCTCTGTGCTCATGGGCGAAACTGAGCGCCGACGATTTCATGCGCGCGCACGACAGCAGTCGGAATGGCGAGCCATCGTCGTTAACCAAAGCACTGATGTTGTTCCGCGCAGACCCAAACTTAGGAAAAGAACAGGCAGACGCTCTCGAGCGCATCATTCAATCCGCATATGAGGGCCTGAGGACGCACTGATGGCACTAAGGCGGGGCTTCAAGACCGATGCGGAATGGTACGCTCAGGATGTTCGACGCGAACTCGGCATCCCTGAAACCGGAAAACTGTGCCCATGGAGCCTCGCAAAACACCTTGAGCACATCGTTGTTGATCTTTCGTCATTCCAGAAAGAGCACCCACTCGACGTCGCACGCCTTCGGCAATGCACGGGCGCAAAGGGATTTTCTGCAGTCACCATTCACAAGGGTACTGCACGGCTTGTGATCTTGAACGATGGCCACGAGAAGCCACGTCAAACGGCGGATCTTGCTCACGAACTGGCACACGGGCTCCTTCATCACGTCCCGCTGCCTTTGAGTGATGAAACTGGTGTACGCATGTTCAATGCCCGAGATGAAGAGGAGGCGCATTGGCTGGGACCAACCCTGTTGGTTCCAGGCCCCGCCGCCCACGCGATTGCGAGAAAACGCGTTTCGATTGAAATGGCGGCAGCGCAGTATGGTGTGAGTGAGGAGTTAATGCGTATGCGGCAGAACATGTCTGGCGCGTTTAAGCGCGCTAAAGCGGCAGGCTGGCGTTGACGTCTTATCCCGTCCTCGCAGAAACCTCCGCCTAGCTCGAGCTGTCTCGATCGAGGCTTTCAAATGCCTCGTATAAGGATAGGGATCGCCTGGGCAGGGAAGCCAACATCTCATCGACATCGAGCGCATATCGGTTCAGTAGGAAGGTGTCAGGTTTTCGGCGGATCTCGTAAAACTTCACCGTCGTGGGCGGATCTTCCAACGCCCTGACGACAGCATATTTGACTGCCAGCGGGCACCTCATCCCGAAGACAACCTCCTCCAATTCGATCGGAGAGTCCTGTGCACCGCGTCGACCGATGAGCCGCCATTCTTTCTCGTAGCGCCAGTCCCGAGCTTTCTTCAGAAGCACAGCGTCGTCGACGACCTGGCGGGCGCCGCGATCACCATCTAACATCGCGAGAACCATACTGGCCGCGACCATACTGCTGCCACCGTACTTGATCTTGAAGACCTTGTTGGCGGCTTGTTCAGGCAGCGAGTACCCGATGGCGAGGCCTCGGTGCTGATCGCCGTAGTGGCTCCACATCAATGGACAATTATTGCGTTCCGCAAGGGACACGATGCCACCATCGTATCGACGGAGCAGTTCTTGCTGGATGGCTTGACCGAGAAGGAAGGCAACCGGGTTCTCCAACCGCAGATCGGGATCTGTGGCGTTGTACCGGATATCAGAAATGATCTGCTCCGCCTGACGCCGGCTAAGCTTTAAGATGTGATCACGTGTCTTCGGTCCCCTGTATCGTATCGTCAAAGCTGCCGCACTCAACTCGCCGTGCACGCGATGCTCGATCAGTTTGATCAGCATGGTTTCCAACTGATCTTCAGCCAAATCGATCTCGATGCTTGGCTTCGTGTCCAACGGATCGTTGAAGGTACTGGGGTCAGCGAAATAGAGTTGGTCTTCGACCAAGCCGCTGAGCGTTCTGTCCGAAAACGCCCGATACTTGTAGAGTCGACGTGGGGTTTTCAACTACTTTCACCTCCTAGTTCAAGCTCCGGCAGATCCCGTAAGCCCTGCAGATCGAAGGTCACCAGGAACGTCTCCGTGGTCACGAACGTATGCGGCGCCCCCGGCCGCGGCGACCGCGGCCCACTGGCGATCAGGTCTTTGTAGCGCAGCTGGGCCAACAGGTCGCGGCTGACCTCCTTGCCGAAGATGTCGGCCAGGCCCGCCCGGTCGATCGGCTGGTGATAGGCAATGGCGCAAAGCACCCCCATCTCCATCTCGGTGAAGGCCAGCGGCTGGTCGCCAAGGTCAGCGGCCGCCTTGATGGCATCCGCGAACTGGCTTCTGGTCCGAAACATCCAGCCGCCGGCGACCTGAGCCAACTCGTAGGGGCGGTCGGTCAACTCGGCCTGGATGTCTTCGATCAGCATCTCGACCGAGG
>NZ_LWGH01000413.1:0-6392 GCF_001635395.1 Sulfitobacter sp. HI0129
CGTGGCGTCGATCATCACAGTCTTCTTTTCCTCGTGACTTTCGGCCAGACCTGCCATCATCCGGGCAAAGATACCTTTGTCGCTCCACCGCTTCCAACGGTTGTACAGCGTCTTGTGCGGCCCGTATTCCTTAGGCGCGTCGCGCCAACGCAAGCCATTGCGATTGATGAAGATAATCCCACTCAACACACGCCGATCATCGACGCGGGGTTTGCCGTGGGACTTGGGGAAGAAGGGCTCAAGACGCGCCATTTGCGCATCTGTCAGCCAGAATAGATCAGACATGTTCACCGCTCGTTTTTCCAACCGTGAATCATGTCGCCGTGCGGAAATCAATGGGTCCTGACCCTAGAGCGATCACGTTGTTTGTCGGCAATTTAGCCCGACCGACGCTTATGAGAGCGTGAAGGGATACGCCTATGTGGCTGGTTAATCTGCGCAACGCATTGCGAAACGATGTCTGTCAAATCATATTGCGACTAGTAAACCGCGCAGCAAAGACACAGTCGTTTTGAAAGTATCTCAATCGCTAGCTGACGTATTTATTGACACAAATATATTGAAGTTTGCTGCCGTAAAGAAGCATGTGTACCGCCTGAGGAAGGACACGATCAACTGGGGTGGCCTTGAACAAGAAATCGAAGTTCACGAACCATACATCAAAGATGATCTGCACAAGATCAAAAACGAGATGCAGAAGCGTGATGCAGTACTCCTAGCGATGCTAGCCTATGCTGGGCTTTCTGGCCGTCTTGCGTTTCATATCCATGGAGAAGTCGATCTTGAGATGTGGGGCCTTCCCGGCATGGTCAGCGCATCCGGTCGCTTTTTCGGCTGTCCTATCCGAAAGGTAGCCGACCCAATTTCCCCTCAGTCACGGATTATCGCGAGCGCGGTGAGGGAACCTAAAGATTACGTTTTGGATTTTTTGTGCGGTATCCGACACCCACGATTTATCGAACTTACTAAAATGACCGAGCATACCAAGGGACGCAGAAACCGCTAAATCTTAACCAAGCACGTGATGCGTATCATATTTGGTGCGCCGAATGCGCTCACATGAACTACTTTCTAACGATGGATTACAAATTACAGAAGGTCGCAGCACGCTCTAAAACTAAGACGCCCGTCACTATCATAACGCCCGAACAGCTATTGCGACAAGTCCTTCCCCAGCTTGGTATATTTGGCGCGATTAAATTTATGTGGGAGGGCTATCGTTTTGCCCGACCCCGAGTTGGATTCGATGAAGGCAAAGGCTGGACGTAGGAAAGCAATCTCTTAATGAAACGCTACCCCGGTGCGATCCATGACGTACCTTAAGGCCGCGGAATAAGCCGCAAACTTTTCCGCGGCGGTGGTTTGCAGAATTTCCCAGGGGGCACTGGCGGACCCCTCCTCACGGTAGCTGCAAACAATCCGCTCTAAACGTTCTCTTGCACCTGCAAGCCCCGGGCCAGCCGCTTTGCGCTCGTCACGGCGGCGTCGCGATGCAGCGCCCAAGCCTGTGTTAGACCTTCCATCACGATCAGAAGTTCAGTCTCCCGGCCGGGGACCGCGGCGGCTTTCGCAGCGCGGTGGGCCACTTCGGATTTATGTCTTGAAAGCAGGTCCCGCAGATGCGCGCTGCCCGGTTCGGCTGCGACCGCGCCATGGAACAGGCAGCCGTGCGCGGTTTCCGTTGCCATCCAAGCCCCGATGCGGTCGAACATGGCGTCGAGCGCATCTTCCGGGTTCACGGGCAGGGCATCGAACAGGTGCGAAAGATAGCGGGTATGGCGATGCTCCAGCGCCGCCAGCACCATGTCCGACCGGGAGGGGGTGTATTTATAGAGCGTGCGCAGGCTGACACCCGCCATATCGCGCAAGTCCTCGACGCTGGGTTCGGCAAATCCGCGGGCGGCGAAGGCACGCTCCAACCCGGCGGCTATTTTGGTCATCGTATCGCTCATGCTTGACCATGTAGAATGATCCCTCTACTTAAGCAAGTAGAGTGAACATTCTACCATGACCCGGAGGCGATGATGACCTTACCCGATACGATGAAAGCAATGGTACTGACCGGCCATGGTGGCCTCGACCGTCTGGAATGGCGCGAGGATATGCCGGTGCCGCGCCCCGTGGCGGGCGAAGTGCTGATCCGCGTCGGCGCCGCTGCGGTGAACAACACCGATGTGAACACCCGAACCGGCTGGTATTCCAAGGCCGTAAGGGGCGACACGAACGCCGCCGCGACGACGGGCTATGGCGGTGCTTCGGACACGGACGGCGGCTGGTCCGGCGCCCTGAGCTTTCCGCGCGTGCAGGGGGCGGATTGTTGCGGCGAAATCGTCGCGGTGGGCGAGGGGGTCGATCCGGCCCGTATCGGAGAACGGGTGCTGGTCCAGCCCATGCATCGCCCCACAGGGGGCGAGGAGGACGCGCTGGTCACCTTCGGGTCGGAACGCGACGGCGGCTTTGCGGAATTCACCACCGTGGGTTCTGAACATGCCCTGCGGATCGAAAGCAACCTTTCGGACATCGAACTGGCCTCCTTTCCCTGTGCCTTTTCAACGGCGGAAGGGATGATCCAGCGCGCGGGCCTCGGTGCCGAACGGGTGCTGATTACCGGCGCCTCGGGCGGTGTCGGTTCGGCTGGCGTCCAACTCGCCAAGCGGCGTGGCGCCCATGTGACTGCAGTGACCAGCCCGGCCAAGGCGGAAGACCTGCGCGCGCTTGGTGCCGACGCCATTCTGGGCCGCGAGGATCCACTGCCCGACGATGCATACGATGTCGTGCTCGACCTCGTCGGCGGGGCGCAGTGGCCCCGGCTGCTCGATGGGCTGAGGGTGCGGGGCCGCTACGTGACCTCGGGCGCCATCGCCGGCCCGATCGTGGAGCTTGACCTGCGTACGCTCTACCTCAAGGACCTGACGCTGATTGGAAGCACGCGGCAGGGGCCGCAGGTCTTTGCCGATCTGGTGGGCTATATCGAGCGCGGCGAAATCCGCCCCGTACTTGCACAGACCTATCCCCTGCGCGACCTGCGCGCGGCTCAGGAGGCGTTTCTCGAGAAGTCCCATATGGGCAAGATCGGCATTCGGATCGGGGGGTGAATGGGAAGGGGCGCTCGAAGACCGTCGTCGTTAGGTCGAACGGTATTGAAGTGCTTGATATGGCGGCGGCAGCTTCGTGTGTCGATTGGTAGCCCATTGCAATCAGAGGCGCGAGCGAGAACTGGGCAGCCTGAGATCAGAAAAGCCGCATAAGTATGCAGGAGCCAGTGGCGGAGAGACAGGGATTCGAACCCTGGGACCCCGTGAAGGGTCAACGGTTTTCGAGACCGCCCCGTTCGACCACTCCGGCACCTCTCCGCGGGGGTCTGGGTGGCCCGTTTAGTGGGGTTTGCTGCGGCTGGCAAGAGGGGTTTCGCCGGTCGGCGCGTAACACGGGATATTTGATTGCCGCAGGCGTCAATTGTCCTAGGCTGAGGCCTTAACGCAATGCAACAGAGGAGCCGCAGATGGCCTTCATTTTCCGTCAGACAGCACTGGGTATGGCCCTCGCGCTGTCCTTCGTCCTTACGCTTGCCGGTGCCGCGGGTGCGGCGGCTGAACGGGAGCGGGTGGAAACCTTTCTCGAAGTGACGGGCTTTGACGTCGCGCTCGAAAGCATCCGGCTCTCCGCCGACAGTGCGCCCGCCATGCTGGGACTCGCGGCTGATGATTTCGGCTCAGAATGGTCCCGGCTGGTGGACGACGTCTTCGCGACCTCGGTCATGCATGACATGGGGTTGGAGATCCTTGAGAAAACGCTTCCCGAAGACCTTCTGGAGCATGGCATCGCCTTTTATGGCTCCGAACTGGGGCAGCGGCTCGTGGCGACCGAAAACGACGCCCACATGGAAGAGGAAGAAGGTTTCAAGGCCGAAGCGGGGGGCGCCATTCTGGAAGGGCTGCGCGGGATGGACTCCGACCGGGTCGCCATTCTGGAGCGTCTGAACGCCGCCAGCGCGGTGGAGGATACCTCCATCGCCGCCATGCAGGAGGTGCAGATACGGTTCCTGCTGGCTGCCGCCGCGGCGGGGGTCATCGAGCTTCGGATGGAAGAGCCCGACCTGCGCGAAGCCATGCGCAGCGAGCGCGAGGCTTTGCGCGAAGGGCTGCGGGAAAGCGCGCTGGAAGGGGCCGCCTATACCTATCAGGCCTTCACGGATGAAGAGCTGATAACCTATGCCGAAGCCCTGGAAGACCCCAAGATGCAGCAGGTCTATGAGCTGATGAACGCCGTGCAATACGAGATCATGGCGAACCGGTTCGAAGCGGTGGCGGAACGGCTGTCGGAGATGCAGCCCAGTCAGGATCTCTGATGCTGAGGGCGCTGGCGCTCTGGCCGCTTCTTGCGGTGCTGGCGCTGCCGGCCCATGCGGACGCGCGCATTGCGGTCCTGATGGATCTGATGCGACTGACGGAATTCGCCGGCATCCTGCAGGAAGAGAACCGGCGCGAGGCCGAGCGAATCGAGGCCGACATGCTAGACGGGCAGGGGGGCGCCGTGTGGGAGGCTCAGCTACGTGCAGTCCTCACGCCCGAGCGTACCCTCGAAGCCCTTCGGCAGGCGATGGCCGCGCATCTGCCCGGTGACCTGATGGACCGCGCTGTCGCATTCTACGGCACGGGCGCGGGGCAGAGCGTCACCCAGTTGGAACTCGATGCCCGGCGGCTCATGGCCGATCCAGAGGTGGAGGCCGCCGCGAAGGAGCGGTACGCGGAACTGACGACACAGGGCGATCCGGTACTGGCAGAGGTCCGCCGGATCATCGAGGCCAACGATATGGTGGGCCGCAATGTCGCCGCAACGCTCAATGCCAACTACCAGTTCCTGCGCGGGCTGGACGAAGGCGGCGCCATCGACGGCTCCCAAGCCGACCATCTGGCAGAGGCCGCGGCCCAGCACGACAGGATCGAAGAGCAGACACGCATATGGCTGGGCGCCTATATGCTGCTGGCCTATCACCCGCTGCCCGAAGGCGACCTAGCTGCCTATGCGGCCTTCATGGAAAGCCCCGCGGGGCGTGCCCTCAACGCGGCGCTTTTCGCGGGTTTCGGTGCGGCGCGCGCGGAGCTGTCCTATGCCCTCGGGCGCTTCGTCGCGGTGAACCGCCAAAGCGGGGAACTTTAGCGGAACGCGCCGGGGAAACCCGCTTGACTTGCAGCCCGGTTGCGCGGATAAGCCCGCATCCCGGCAGGAATCCCTGCACGGGGCTTTATTCAATGACGCCCAAGGGCGCGCTGTTCGAGGTGGATCGACCCCGCGGGGGGCATCCGGAACACCCGCAAGGGGACCGCAGGACGCGAAAGACAAGAGAAGGATAGCGCATGTTTGCGGTCATCAAGACAGGCGGCAAGCAATACAAGGTCCAGTCCGGCGATATGCTGCGGGTGGAACGTATTGCGGCGGACGCCGGCGAAACGGTTCAGTTCAACGAAGTTCTGATGCTGGGCGGGGACGATCCCAAGGTTGGCGGCCCGCTGATCGAGGACGCGGGCGTTCAGGCCGAGGTCGTGGACCAGATCAAGGGTGAGAAGGTCATTCACTTCGTCAAGCGCCGCCGGAAGCATTCGTCCAAACGGACGAAGGGCCAGCGCCAGAAGCTGACGCTCGTCCGGATCACCGACATCCTGTCCTCCGGTGCGGGCAAGTCCGACGTCAAGGCCGCCATCGGTACGGGTTCGGTCAGTGCGGCAGCTGTAGCCGCGATGGAAGAGCGCTACACCATGAACAAGACCGATCAGGCCGAAATGGCCAAGCGCGTCGCGACCGGCAAGGCCGACGAAAAGTCGACCGAACCGAAGAAAGCAAAGAAGGCGGCCAACCCGAAGGAAGCCGAAAAGCTGGCAGGCGGTGACGAAGCACCCAAGGCCGAGCTTGGCAACCCGTCGGAGCCGGACGACCTGAAGGCGCTGAGCGGTGTGGGCCCGGCGCTGGAGAAGAAGCTGCATGATGCCGGCGTGACCACTTTCGCGCAGATCGCGGCATGGACGCAGGACGACATCGATGCGATGAACGAGAAACTGTCTTTCAAAGGCCGGATCGAGCGTGAAGGCTGGGTCGAACAGGCCAAAGAAAAGACCAAAGGCTAAGGAGAGACCGAGATGGCACATAAAAAAGCAGGCGGTTCATCCCGTAACGGGCGCGACTCAGCCGGTCGTCGCCTTGGCGTCAAGAAATACGGCGGCGAATCCGTCATTCCGGGCAACATCATCGTCCGCCAGCGCGGAACGAAGTTCTGGCCCGCCGAAGGTGTCGGCATGGGCAAGGATCACACGATCTTCGCGACCGTCGATGGCGCCGTGACCTTTCACAAGGGTCTGAAAAACCGTACCTTCATTTCGGTTCTGCCAGTGGCGGAG
>NZ_LWGH01000414.1:0-3358 GCF_001635395.1 Sulfitobacter sp. HI0129
GGTGAGGGGGGCGCCGTCGTGCTTCAGAACCCGGGCACCCGCTTCGACGCAACGGGCCGCGAGCGGGATGTCCCCCGTTATCACCACGTCACCGGGCCCGCAGCGCTCGGCGATCCACATGTCTGCCACATCCGGCCCATCGGGAACGATGACGGTTTCCACCAGCGGATTGCGCGACAGGCGCAGCCCGCCGTTCGACACCAGAAAGAGGCGCACGCCGTGGCGGCTCGCCACGCGCTCCGCCTCTTCCTTCACCGGGCAGGCGTCGGCATCGACGTAGACAGCCGTCATGCGGTTGTCGCCTTGGCGTCAGCCCGCATGTAGCGCATCGGCGTGGAAGGCGACGTGATCTTCCATGAAGGTCGAAATGAAGAAATAGCTGTGATCATAGCCCGGCTGCATCCGGAAGGTCATCTGCTGGCGTCGCTTGGCTGCCGCCTCGGCCAGTGCTTCGGGCATCAGAAGGTCGAGGAACTGATCCTCGGTACCCTGGTCGATCAGCACCGGACCGTCGAACCCCTTTTCCCGCATGAGCAGCGTTGAATCATGCGCACGCCACGTGGACTCATCATCGCCCAGATAGGCCGACAATTGCTTGCGCCCCCAGTCGCTTTCAGTGGGGTGGGTGATCGGGGCGAAGGCGGAAACCGAAAGGAAGCGCCCCGGGAGCGACATGGCCAGCGTCAGCGCACCATGACCCCCCATGGAATGGCCACAGATCGACTGCCGTTCCATATCGAGCGCGAATTCACGGCCCAGAAGCTCGGGCAGTTCGTCGGCAATGTAATCCCACATGCGGAAATGCTTGGCCCAGGGGTCCTGTGTGGCGTTCACGTAAAACCCGGCCCCCTTGCCGAGGTCATAGGCCTCGTCATCGGGAACGTCTTCGCCCCGGGGCGATGTATCGGGAAAGATGATCGCGATGCCGTGTTCCGCGGCCCAGCATTGGGCATTGGCCTTTGTCATCGCGTTTTCATGGGTGCAGGTCAGCCCCGACAGATACCAGAGCAGGGGCACAGGGCCGTCTTTCGCTTCCTCGGGCAGGAAAAGGCCGAATGTCATTTCGCAGCCGCAGACCGCCGAGTCGTGCGAATAGACACCTTGTGTGCCCCCGTAGCTGATGTTCTTCGATACCGTCTTCATCAAATGCTCCTTAGAGATTGAACGCAGCCCGCGTGGGGCCGTGGGATTGGAAGCGCTGGTGAGCGCGGGATCTGCTACAATTTCGATACCTGCGCGATCACGAGGCTGACGGTCAAGATACTGACCGCCGTCGATACGAGGATCGCCGCAGAGACCCGCTGCGGCGCCACCTTGTAATGTTCCGCCAGCATATAGACGTTGCCCGCCACCGGCAGGGCGGCGGCGGCAATGATCACGCCAGCCTTGTAGGGGTCCACCTTAAACAGCAACAGCGCGGCAAATGCCACCAGCAGGGGGTGCAGGACCAGTTTGCAAAAGCTCAGCCAGGCGGCGATCTGCAGGCGTTCCGCCGATTTGGTCGCGAGCGAGGCACCGATGGCAAAAAGGGCCCCGGGGGTGGCCGCACCGCCCAGGATGGCAAGGAATTCGTTCAGCGGCTCGGGAATGGGAAGTTGCAGCCCCGACCACGCGAAGCCGAGTGAAATCGCCACCACCATGGGATTGCTGATCAGGCCAAGCCCGATGGTCTTGAACATCGCAAGTTTCAACTGCCCTTCGCGCGCCCCGGTGATCAGGATCACGATAAGGCTGGAGAAGATGACCAGATCGATCGCAAGCACCAGCATGACCGGGCCAATGGCCTCGGGGCCGAGCAGCAGCGTCAGCATCGGCACACCGAGAAAGCCGGTATTGCCAATGGCCGCGCATTGCGCCTCGATCGCGTTGGTAGGCACATCGAGCCGCCGCAGGAATCCCACGATGCTGGCGATGCAATATACGAATGCCGTGCCCCAGAGGTACGCGATCACGAGCCGGGTGTCCCAGACCTCTTCCAGCGACAGGTTGGCCGAAAAGCGGAACAACATGGCGGAAAGGGCGAAATAGAAGACGAATTTCGTCAGATAGGCTGTCGCTTCGGAGGTGAAGAACCGGCTGCGACCCGCCCAGTAGCCCAATCCGATCAGCGCAAAGAAGGGCAGTGTTTTCAGGAATATAGGGAGCATGCGTCTGGGTCAGCCCACCGCGCTAAGATGGTGGCCGGACGATCCCGCATTGGCCTGCTGTCGATCGGTGTCCGTCATCCGGAGCCGATCAGCACGCCGGCCCCGAAAACGAGCGCACCCCCGAGAACGACCTGAAGTGCGGCCCGGAAGAAGGGGGTCTCCATGTAGCGGTTCTGGATCCAGGCAATGGCCCAGAGTTCGACGAAGACCACGATGATGGCGATTGTCGTCGCGGTCCAGAAATCCGTGATCAGGTAGGGCAGCGCGTGGCCCAGCCCGCCGAGCGTCGTCATCACCCCCGACGCGAAGCCGCGTTTGACCGGTGACCCCCTTCCCGAAAGTTCACCGTCATCAGAAGCCGCTTCGGTAAAGCCCATGGAGATACCCGCCCCGACGGAGGCTGCGAGCCCCACGAGGAAGGTCGTCCATGTATCCTGCGTGGCAAAGGCGGTGGCAAAAATCGGGGCGAGGGTAGAAACGGACCCGTCCATTAACCCGGCAAGGCCCGGTTGCACCCATGTAAGGATGAACTGCCGGTGCGCGCGGGAGTCCTCCTCCTGCAGGGTGTCTTCGCTCAGATTGGTCTGCATCAGGTTATCGGCGGCGGACTGATGCCCCGATTCCGCCGCTGCAAGGTCGCCCAGCAGCTTGCGCGTGGCCGCGTCTGTCGTACGGGCAGCCGCCGCGAGGTAAAAATGCTCCGCCTGTTGTTCCATGGCGGCGGCCTCCGCCCTGATCCGATCAAGCCCGAGATTCTCGATCAGCCAGACGGGACGGCGGGCGTAATAGCCGGAAACATGCTCTCTCCGGAGGAGCGGGATGACGTTGCCGAAGCGTTCGCGGTGCAGATCGATTAGGCGCTGGCGATGCGTATCCTCTTCGGCGGCCATGCCGTCGAAAATCGCCGCGGTGTCGGGATAGTCGTTCCGCAGTCGTTCGGCATATCCGCGGTAGATCTGCGCGTCGTCTTCCTCTGACGAAATGGCGAGCGCGAGTATTTCCTGTTCGGACAGGTCCTTGAAGCGTTTGCGGTTCAGTGAAAAGCGCATCTGGCAATCCCGGGTCGGTTGGGGCGACTTTAGGTCACCCGCCCGTCCCCGACAATCGGATAACCTGCGACAGATGGCGCGGGCGCCCGCCCTGTCAATCGCCGGAGCGGGGACGGTTGTCGACGATCCGCACCGCCTTTCCTTCCGATCGGGCGACGCTGC
>NZ_LWGH01000415.1:0-4224 GCF_001635395.1 Sulfitobacter sp. HI0129
GTCCTGTCGAACTTCATCCGCAACGTGTCAGAAACCCTGCGCGGCAAAGAGGCCGAGGCGCAGCGCCTGCGGGAAAGCAACGCCGAAACCTTCGTCCGTATGTCGACCCTCTTCGCCGAGGCAAAGCGCATCGACCTCGTGGCCCGCCGCCGCCGCGAGTCGGAGCTTCGCACCCGTGACCGCGCAGAAACCGCCGCCCGCAACGAAGCCTTCCTTTCGATCTGGATCGAAGATCAGGAAAACGGGCGCTAACACCTCCACCGCCAGGCCTGCGCAAATCCGAAACCATCCGCGCGCTGTCGGCGTTAAGCGGATGACGATCCTTTTTACCTGTGGTTCTATGGGGTAACGCCCCCCTCCCGGGACGGTGGGGGTCGATCCAGTGTGGTGAGGGTATCAGTTGGCAAGCAGTCTCGACGGTCTTTATTGCGGGCCCGCCCCGGTGCCGGATGCGCTGTGGACGCGCTGGAACCTTGATCCGTGGCTGCTGGTGATGCTGGCCGTTCTGGCGCTCGTCTTCGCGCGAAACGGGCGGGGGCTTGCGGCGGTGGGCGTGCTTGCCATCGCGTTTGTCTCTCCGCTCTGCGCGCTGTCCTCGGCTCTCTTCGCGGCACGGGTGGCGCATCACGTGCTGCTCGTGGCGGTCGCCGCACCGCTGCTGGCGCTGGCATGGCCCGCACGGCGCGGGGGCGGCTCCCTGCCGCTGGCCTTTGCCGTCTCCACCGCGATCCTGTGGTTCTGGCACGCGCCGCCCGCCTATGACCGCGCCCTCGCGCATATGGGTCTCTACTGGGTCATGCAGTTTACCCTGCTGCTGAGCGCGCTGTGGTTCTGGCGCGCCGTCTTCGCCCCCCGCCCCCCGGTGGAGGGGATCCTCTTCATCGTCGCAGGCTTTGCGCAGATGGGGATGCTGGGCGCGCTGCTGACCTTCGCCCCCGATCCACTCTATGCCGCCCATATGACCGCCCCGTTCGACTGGGGGCTGACCCCGCTGGGGGATCAGCGGCTCGGCGGGTTGCTGATGTGGGTGCCGGCCGGGCTGCCCTACGCGGTTGCCGCGGGCCTTCTGGCGCGACGCGGCTGGGCCGGGCTACGGGGGGCCGCTGCATGAACGATCTGCTTCCCGCCCTCATCTCCCTCTTCAAGGGGGCGCATATCATGGGGCTCATCGTCTGGATCGGCGGGCTTCTCGCCCTGCCCCTGATGCTGTCGCGCCATGATCCGGCCGTCACGCAGGAACATTACCGG
The DNA here is from genome assembly GCF_001635395.1 of Sulfitobacter sp. HI0129. Lineage (NCBI taxonomy): Bacteria > Pseudomonadati > Pseudomonadota > Alphaproteobacteria > Rhodobacterales > Roseobacteraceae > Sulfitobacter > Sulfitobacter sp. HI0129. The sequence continues at coordinate 1,249 of NZ_LWGH01000415.1, forward strand.
CTGGTCCGCCGCGCCACCCATCTGACCTATACCGGCATCGTCACCCCCGCCGCCGTCATCACCGTGGTGGCGGGCACATGGCTGATCTTCTTCCGCGAGGTTTTCGTGCCATGGCTCTATGCCAAGCTGCTCTTCGTCGGGGCGCTGGCCGCCGCCCACGCCTGGGTCGGGCATATGGTGGAACTGGTCGCCGAACGACCCGAACACCAGCGCCCGCCGAAACCCTATCTGCCGCTGGCGGCGATCCTCGTGATCGTGCTGGCGATCCTGTCACTCGTTCTGGGCAAACCCGATCTGGGCTGGATCGAAATGCCCGCATGGCTGGAACAGCCGCGCGGCCATCAGTTGCCCTTCGACGTGCCCAGCCGATAGTCGAAAACGAGCTTGCCGCCATGCCAACCCGTGAACGCCACCATAACGCCGCCCAGACCCGACAGCAGGATGCCGTAGGGCAGCACCGCCTCTTCGTAGCCATAAAGCCTGTGGCCCCAGTTGGCCCCCAACACCGCCAGAAGCGTTACGGCGAAAATCGCATGGGTCCAGGCCGCGGCGCGCGCGCGAATCCCCTTGACCAGCAGCAGCTCCGCAGTGCCCGCGAATCCCGCCAGCATCCCGAAGAGAAACCCGGTTCCCGCTGCCCAGAGCGCGGCCCGCGCCCAGAAGGCATCCGCCGTCCACCAATAGAGCACATCCGCCCCCAGGAGGCAGAAGGACAGCGCGATCGGGAAGGAAACGCTCATCGCGTGAATCGGATGGCCGTGCACCTCCACGCGGCTTTCCGTCTGGTCGAAGCCGACCTTTTCCGCGATCGGATCGGAGAAATGTTCCTGGGTCTTGTCAGTCTGTTCCGGCATCGTCTGGGCGCCTTTGCGAAAGTGGCGAGTCTGGCCATGATGTCGTTGCTGCTTGCCGGTTGCAACGGGGAGCTTTCGGTCGTCGATCCCGCCGGACCCGCCGCCCGGGCGATTGCCACCCTCTGGTGGGTGATGCTGGCCGGTGCCACCGCCATCTTCACGCTCGTCATGGTGCTCTTGTTCGGGGCCTTCCGCGCCAAGCGCACGGAAGCGCCCGAAAGCGTGCAGGAGCGGTTCTGGATCCTCGGCCTCGGCCTTGTCTTCTCGCTCGGCGTGCTGGGCGCGCTGCTTGCCTACGGCCTGCTGACGGGCGAACGGCTGATGCCCCGGGCGGGCACAGGCCTTATCCGGGTGGAGGCAGAGGCGCAGCGCTGGCAGTGGCGTTTCGCCTATCCGGGCAGCGGTGCCGCCGAAACCGAAGACGTGCTGCATATCCCCGCGGGCCGCCCCGTCGACGTGGCGATCACCAGCCGCGACGTGGTCCACAGTTTCTGGGTCCCCCGCCTCGCCGGCAAGCTGGACGCGATCCCGGGCCGCGTAAACGTGCTGCGGATCGAAGCCGACACCCCCGGCACCTACCGGGGCCTCACCGCCGAATACAACGGAACAGGCTACAGCGGCCATGTCTTTACCGTCCGGGTGCATGACGCCGAAGACTGGGCCGCCTTCCTCGAAGGGAGCATGAAATGAACGCGCTGCGCCGCCACCGGGCCTTTACCGAAATCTGGGCGTCCGAACCCGGCTGGAAGGGCTGTTTCAGCAGCGTGAGCCATTCCGACCTTGGGCGGATGTTCCTCATCGTGTCGTTCTTCTTCTTCCTCGTGGGGGGCGTGCTGGCGATGCTGATCCGCGCCCAGCTGGCGACCCCCGATTCGGCTTTCGTGGATGCAGGCGCCTTCAGCCAGTTCTTCACGATGCACGGGACCATCATGATGTTCCTCTTCGCCATTCCCACCTTCGAGGGGCTGGCGATCTACCTTTTGCCGAAGATGCTGGGCACCCGTGACCTCGCCTTTCCGCGGCTCACCGCCTATGGCTTCTGGTGCTATGTCTTCGGCGGTTCGATGTTGCTGGTGGCGCTGGTGCTGGGCATCGCGCCCGATGGCGGCTGGTTCATGTACCCCCCGCTGACCGGCCCGCTGCATTCACCGGGGATCAACACCGATTTCTGGCTGATCGGCATCACTTTCGTTGAGATTTCGGCCATCTGCGCGGCGGTCGAATTCACCGTCTCGATCCTGCGGTATCGCGCGCCCGGCATGTCGCTCGACAAGATGCCGATCTTCGCGTGGTACGCGCTGGTGACGGCGCTGATGATCCTGACGGGCTTTCCCCCGCTGATCCTCGGCTCGATCCTGCTGGAGCTTGAACGCGCCTTCGGCCTGCCCTTCTTTCAGGCGGAGCTTGGCGGCGACAGCCTGCTCTGGCAGCACCTCTTCTGGCTTTTCGGCCATCCGGAGGTCTATATCATCTTCCTGCCCGCCGCCGGGGTCATCAGCACCATCATTCCCGTGATGGCCCGAACCAGCCTGCTGGGCTACGGTTGGATCGTCGCCTCCGCCGTCGCACTCGCTTTTCTCAGCTTCGGGCTCTGGGTCCACCACATGTTCACCACCGGCATCCCGCATATGGGGCTCGCTTTCTTTTCAGCGGCCTCCACGCTGGTCGCGGTGCCCACCGGCGTGCAGGTCTTTGCCTGGATAGGGACCCTGTGGAAAGGCCGGCCGGAGCTTCACCTGCCGATGCTGCATATCCTCGGCTTTTTCGTGACCTTCGTGATCGGCGGGCTGACGGGGGTGATGGTCGCTGTCGTGCCGTTTGACTGGCAGGCCCATGACACCGCCTTCATCACCGCGCATCTGCACTATGTGCTCTTCGGCGGCTTCGTCTTCCCGATCCTCGCGGGCATCTATTACTGGCTGCCGCTCTTCACAGGCCGAAAGCGGTTTTTCCGCATGGGAGAGACTGCATTCGCGCTCATCTTCCTTGGCTTTCACGGCACGTTTCTGGCGATGCATTGGGTCGGATTATTGGGTCAACGTCGCAGGATAGAGACATATGACGCCGAAACGGGCTGGGGTGCGATCAACTTCGCCTCTTCCGTCGGCAGCTTCATCCTCGC
>NZ_LWGH01000416.1:0-6042 GCF_001635395.1 Sulfitobacter sp. HI0129
CGCTATGAAGACCTGATACGCGGCTGGCCGGCCATGACCTATGGCCGGGATCGCTGGTGCCTTTACGTGGACATGGACGAGATGTTCGATTTCGAGGGGCGCGAGGTGCTCGGTATCGAAGGGCTGGTTCGCTATCTGGATGCCGGTGGATATACCGCGCTGGTCGCCCAGATGCTGGAGATGTTTCCCAAGGCGCCGCTGAGTGCCGTGGCCCGGCTGCCCTACGATGCGGTACTGCGGGAGTTCGTCTATTTCGACCTAAGCCATGTTGACCGGCGTGCCTATCATGATCCCGATATCGATTTTTCGGGGCTGCTGGCGCAGAACACCCTCTCCAATCCGGAGGTGGAGGTGGCCTTCGGCGGGGTGCGGGCCAAGGTTTTCGGAGAGGCCTGTTGCCTCACCAAACATCCGCTGATCTTCAACGGGCCCGATGTGGTGCCCGGGTTGCATCCGCATGTCTCGACGGGGGTGCATTGCGCTGATTTCACGGCACTCATCCGCCACTACAAGTTCGCCAATGATCCGGCGGGGCGCGATGCCGCCTCCGTTGCGCGGGAGGATCTGGCCCATGGGGAAGATACCTTGGGTGCCCGCCGGTTGAGCGCCGGGCCCGGTGCACGACTTTTTTCGCTGGACGCGCGCCGCTGGAACCGGATTGAACTGCTCTATCGAGCGGGGTTCCTCACGGGATCCGCGGGGTTTTCGGACCACGCGAAACGGCGGGCCGGATGAGCGTCGGCGCTGTCGTTATCGGACGCAACGAGGGCGACCGGCTGCTGGCCTGCCTTGACGCGCTGAAGGGGCAGGTGGCCGAGATTATCTATGTGGACAGCGGCTCCACCGACGGGTCGTGGGAGGCGGCGCGGGCCCGGGGGGTGCGGGTGGTCGCGCTCGATATGGCACAGCCCTTTACTGCAGCGCGGGCGCGGAACGCGGGCCTTGGCGCGCTGGGACCCGGGATTGAACTCGTTCAGTTCCTTGACGGGGATTGCGTGATTCAGCCGGAGTGGATCGGCGCGGCGCAGGATTTCCTGGCGGGGCACCCGGAAGTTGCCGTGGTCTGCGGACGGCGGCGTGAGGAACAGCCCGGGGCGAGCACCTATAACCGGCTTGTCGACAGGGAATGGGATACCCCCATCGGCGCGGCACTTGCTTGCGGTGGCGATGCGATGATGCGGCGCGCGCCACTGGAGGCGACGGGCGGCTACCGCGAAAGCCTGATTGCGGGCGAAGAGCCGGAGCTGTGCCTGAGGCTGCGCCGGGCGGGCTGGAAGGTCTGGCGACTGGACCGGGAGATGACGCGGCACGATGCGCGGATCACGCGGTTTGGCCAATGGTGGCGCCGCAGTATACGCGCGGGTCATGCCTTCGCCGAAGGTGCCTGGCTGCACGGCAGGGGGCCTGAACGCCATTGGGTGGCGGAGACCCGGCGGGCGGTGATCTGGGGCCTGGCCCTGCCGGTGTCGATCGTTTTGCTGGGGGCGGTGTTGTCGCCCTGGGCCCTGCTGGGGCTGCTGGCCTATCCCGCGCAGCTCCTGCGTTTGGCCGCAAAGGGCGGATGGTCTTGGGCGGTTTTCACGGTGCTGGGCAAATTCGCCGAAGCATGGGGCGTTCTGCGTTTCTGGTTGGGCCGCCTGCGGAGCCGGCCCGCAGGGATCATCGAATATCGCTGACCTGTGTATGGCGGCGCTGGCGCAGGGCCCGGACCACCAGCCCCGGCAGGATGGCAAAGCAGCGCGCATAGCGCGGTACCAGTCGACGGGGGCTTTGCAGGGCACGCCAGAACCATTCCAGCGCAAGGTCCCGCATCCAGCGCGGTGCGCGGCTTTGATGCCCGGCGAGAAAATCGAGACCCGCCCCGATGGAGGCAAAGCCCACATGCGGCGCCAGCGTGCGGCCCCTTGCCGCCAGAACCTCTTGCTTGGGGGCACCGAGTGCGAGAAAGCACAGACCCGCCCCGCTCTCTGCGAGCGCCCGCAGTGCGGCATCGGCGTCAGGCCCCGCGGGGTCGAACCCAAAGGCGGGGGCGTGGCGGTGAACGATGCGCAGCCCCGGCACGCGTGCTTCCAGCACATCGGCGGCGGCCTTCAGGGCCGGATCGGAACTGCCGAGCAGGGCAACGGGCACTTGCGCGCGCGCGGCCTCTGCACAGAGCGGCAGGACGAGATCGGAGCCCGGCATAAGCTCCACCTCCTCTCCTGCCAACCGGGAAAGCCAGACCACGGGCCGGCCGTCGGCGACAATGAAATTCTGCGCGGTATAGGCTTCGGCGAAGGCGGCGTCGCGGGGCAGCTTCGTCAGATGATCGAGGTTCAATGTGGCAAGGGTGAAACCTTCGCCTCTTGTAAACCGCTCTGCAACGGCGCGAAACAATGCTGCGCGCGTGTGCACATTGATCCGCAGCGGGCCCGCCGCCGTGTCGAAAATCACACGCGCCCCGATGCGATTTGCGGAGTGGTGCGCCGACCACCCACTGGTGTCTCATAGTCAATGTTATTGTTGATCAATGGGTTGCTTTCCATTCCTGATCCGATCCCGGTGAGGCATGTGCAAACTAGCGGGATGACAGCCTACGGGCCAGATGGTAATTTTACTCCTTAAGGCGGCGGTAGGCGAACCGCGCCCGGCAGGAGAGCGATGGGCAACGGCGTGGCATATCTGGCATTGGCGGTCTGGCCGCTGGTCAGCCTGATCCTGTTCCGCACGCTTACGCTGGAACGGGCGCTGATCTGGTCGATCCTTGGGGCCTATCTGATCCTGCCCCCGGTGACTGAGTTCAATCTGCCGCTGGTCCCGCCCATGAACAAGGCCACGATCCCCAGTCTCGCGGCTTTGCTGATCGTGCTGTTCGGCATCGACCGGCGGGTGCAGCTGCTTCCCCGGTCGAAACCCGCGCTCGTGCTTGCGGGCATTCTGGTCCTAGCGGCGATACCCACTGTCCTGACGAACCGCGATCCCATTTCCTTCGAAGTGCTGCCGGAATTCGAGTTCATCCGCTTCATCATCGCGGAACTGCCGGGCCAGTCGATTCGAGATGTGCTGTCCGTGCTGACGTCGCAACTTCTGATGATCGTGCCCTTCCTTTTGGCGCGGCAGTTTCTGTCGGGCGAGGATGCCCTGCGCGATCTACTGAAGGCGCTTTTCGCGGCAGGACTGATCGTCGCACTGCCTGCCATCATCGAAGTGGTGCTGACTCCGCAGCTTAACATCTGGGTCTACGGATTTTTTCAGCACAGTTTCGGCCAGACGATGCGCATGGGCGGCTTCAGGCCCATCCTGTTTCTGGAACATCCCCTCTGGGTGGCAATGCTGGTCTGTTCCTCGCTGTTGGCGGCGGTCGCGCTTGTGCGTGTGACGCCGGTGCTGGAGCGTTGGCGCATGGTATGCCTCGCGATCTTCCTCGCCTTCATCCTGGTGCTGTGCAAAAGCCTCGCGTCAATGATCTATGCGGTGTTGTTTGTGCCGGTGATGCTGCTGATGCCGTACCGCTGGATCATGCGTGTCGCCGCGGTATTCGCCGTCATCGCGGTCACATATCCGATGTTGCGCAACATGGGTGTCGTGCCGCTCGAAGCGATTTTGGCGCAGGCAGAGGCCATCGATCCGCTGCGGGAGCAATCGCTGGCCTTTCGGTTCGACAACGAGGAACAGCTACTGGAGCGCGCGGCGGAGCGGCCGCTTTTTGGATGGGGCGGTTGGGGGCGCAACCTGATCCGCGAAGCCGAAACCGGCGTTAACCTCAGCGTGCCGGACGGGCGCTGGATTATTATTTTCGGCACCTTCGGCTGGCTGGGCTACATCAGCGAATTCGGCCTGCTGGCATTTCCCGTCTTCTGGCTGGTCTGGCTGTACCGGGGCAAGCAAACGGTTTCGCCCTATGCGGCGGCGCTGGCCCTTATCTTGGGCATCCGAATGATCGACATGCTTTTGAACGCGACGCTCACTCCGGTGATCTGGATGGTGGCGGGGGCCCTTCTGGGTCATGCGGAAAGGCTTGCATGGGGGCCGGCACCTGAACCGCGCAGCCGGGGGGAACGGCTGGCGGACCGGCGGGCCCAGGGCGGCATAGGTTCCGGAAAGCGAACAATCTTGTGAAGGAACCTCGTTTCCGCCACGATTAGGGCATATTCTTTTCCGATCATGCTTTTGCGCGGGTCTCTTCGCGCGGCGTCCGATCGGTTCCGAAATTATGCGGAACCTGACCTTTCGGGCCGGGCGTGAACTGGAACCTGAGGGCAATTGGGCCGCTCCGGGGATTGCACTGTTGATTTTGGCTCGGAACGGGTAGGATGCCATCGAGGCTCATGTCCGGCGCCCGCGGACGATGAGAAAGAAGCTCAGACCATGACGACCGAAGGAAATCGTTCGCAAAGCGCAGGGGACATTGCCATCGTCGGCATGGCCGTCGACCTGCCCGGCGCAGGCGATCTCGCGGCCTATTGGACGAACCTGCGGGACGGCGTGAGATCGATCCGCCACCTGTCTGAAGAAGACCTGCGCGCCGCCGGGGAGGACCCGGCGCGGATGCGGCACCCCAGCTACGTGCCCGCTGCGGCCGATCTGGAAGGCTTCGACCGCTTCGATGCGGAGTTTTTCGGCTTCTCGCCCAAGGACGCCGCTATCCTCGATCCGCAGCACCGCAAGTTTCTCGAAGTGGCATGGCAGGCGATGGAGCAGGCGGGCCATCCGCCGCAGCGCATCGCGGGGAGAGACGTCGGCGTCTATGCCGGCTGCGGGATGGGTAATTATTTCTACGTCAACATCCGGTCCAATCCCGACCTGTTGGAGGACGTCGGCGATTTCCTTCTGCGTCACACCGGCAACGACAAGGATTTCCTCAGCACGCGGGTCAGCCATGTCTTCGACCTGCGGGGTCCGTCGATCAACCTGCAGACCGCCTGTTCGACCTCTCTCGTTGCCGTGCATTACGCTTGTCAGGCCCTACGCGCCGGAGAGGTTGGCATGGCCGTTGCCGGGGGCGTGACGATCGAGCTGCCGCAGGGGCGGGGCTATCTTTTCAGGGAAAACGAGATCCTGTCGCCGGATGGCAAATGCCACGCCTTTGATCATCGCGCGCAAGGAACCGTGTTCGGGTCTGGCGCGGGGGCCGTTGCGCTGCGCCGGTTGGAGGACGCGCTAGCCGATGGGGATCACATCTGGGCGGTGATCAAGGGTTCTGCCGTCAACAACGATGGGGCTGACAAGGCGGGCTACCTTGCGCCCTCGGTGGAGGGGCAGACCACCGCCATCGCCCGCGCGATGGATGACGCGGGCGTGGCGGCAGAAAGCATCGGCTATGTGGAATGCCACGGCACGGGCACCTACCTCGGCGATCCGATCGAACTTGCCGCACTTACGCAGGCCTTCCGGCAGGGGACCGATGCAACCGATTTCTGCCGTATCGGTTCGGTCAAGACCAACATCGGGCATCTCGATACAGCGGCAGGGGTGGCCGGGCTGGTGAAGGCCGCGCTGGCGCTGCATCACGCGCAAATCCCGCGCTCGCTTGGCTATGAAGCGCCCAACCCGGCGATCGCATTCGACGGATCGCCCTTTTCCGTGGCGCAAACCCTTCAGGACTGGCCCGCGCTTTCCCGCCCCCGCCGCGCCGGTGTCAACGCGCTGGGGGTGGGGGGCACCAACGCGCATGTGATCCTCGAACAGGCGCCGGAACGTGCGGCACCGCAGGAAAGCGACTGGCCATTCCAGCCGATCTGCATCTCGGGCCGGACGGAGGCCGCGCTCGACGCGAACGCCAAGGCGCTTGCGGCCCATCTGCGCGCCCATCCGGAACAGCCTCTGGCCGATGTGGCCTATACGCTGAAAGAGGGCCGCCACGCTTTTGCCAAACGCCGCGTGCTGGTGGCCCATAGCCCGCAGGAGGCGGCCGATCTGCTGGAGACGGGCGAGCCGCAGCAGGTCTTTAGCCATGACGCGCTTGCCGAGGGGCCGGGGGTTGTCTTCATGTTCCCGGGGGGAGGGGCGCAATACCCCGGCATGGCGCGCGATCTCTACGAGACGGAGCCGGTCTTTGCCGAA
>NZ_LWGH01000417.1:0-4714 GCF_001635395.1 Sulfitobacter sp. HI0129
ACAGGCCCTTTACCGCATCGGCGCCGAAATTGCCGTTCAGCGCCTCTTCGGCTTCGGTCCAGCGAAAGACGCCGTTTTCCGACGCGCCGGTAATCGCGACCCGGACCCCGTCGGAAAAGCGCGCGACGAAGGCCGCGACCAACGGAAAGCGGGAGGCAGGCTGGATGAACTTTTCATAGCGGGCGGCATCGGGCACGGGGAACTTCACCTCGGTGACGATCTCGTCCTCTTCCAGCGCGGTTTCGAACATGCCCATGAAATAATCGTCCGCCGCGATTTCACGGTTGTTGGTCACGATGGTCGCACCGCTGCCGAGCGCCCCGGCGGGATAGCAGGCGGAGGGGTCGTTGTTGGCCAGCGAGCCGCCGATCGTGCCGCGGTTGCGCACCGCCGGATCGCCGATCCGCGCTGCCAGCGAGGCCAGCCCGGGATAATGCGCCTCCGCTTCGCGCATAACGGTCGCATGGGTGGTGGCCCCGCCGATGCAGAGCTTGTCCCCCTCCATCCGCACGCCCTTCATGTCCTCGATCCCGGTGAGCGAGACCAGCACCGAAGGCGCCGCCAGCCGGGCCTTCAACGTGGGGATCAGGGTTTGGCCGCCGCTCAGCGGCTGCGCCTCGTCCCGGCCCAGTGCCGCCACGGCGTTGGAAACGCTGGTCGGCCGTTCCACTTCGAAGTTGTACATGTCGTTTTCCTTCCGATCCGGGGGGCATCGCGCGATGGGCGGTGCCGGCCCCTGTTGTCCTGTTCAGCGAAGCGGCCCGGGGGCATCGCACCTCCGGGCCGCCGATCTCATTCCGGCTGCGGCTTCGCGTTGCTGCCCACGGCGCCCACGCGGGCGGCATTGGCCTCTGCCCCATGCATCGCCGCCCAGACGCGCGCGGGCGTTACCGGCATGTCGATATGACCCACATCCTTGCCGCCGGAGCGCATGGCGTCCAGCACCGCGTTCACCACCGCGGGGGGCGAGCCAATGGCCCCCGCCTCGCCGCAGCCCTTCACGCCGAGCGGGTTGTGGGTGCAGGGCGTCTGGCAGCTGTGATCCACCGAATAGAACGGCAGATCGCTGGCGCGCGGCATGGCGTAATCCATGTAGGACGCGCTCAGAAGCTGGCCGTCGCTGTCGTAGGCGCAGTTTTCCATCAGCGCCTGCCCGATGCCCTGCGCTAGACCGCCATGGACCTGGCCCGTCACGATCATCGGGTTGATGACATTGCCGAAGTCATCGGCGGCTGCAAAGCGTTCGATCGTGACATGGCCGGTGTCGGGGTCCAGTTCCACCTCGCAGGCATAGGCGCCCGAGGGATAGGTGAAGTTGGACGGATCGTAGAACGCCGTCTCTTCAAGGCCCGGCTCGATATCCTCCAGCGGATAGTTGTGCGGCACGTAAGCGGCGAGCGTGACATCGCCCCAGGCCACCGACTTGTCGGTGCCCGCAACGCTGAACGCCCCGTCCTTCAGTTCGATGTCGGACTCGGAGGCTTCGAGCAGATGCGACGCGATCTTCTTGGCCTTGGCGATGATCTTCTCGGTCGCGCGCACCATGGCGGAGCCGCCCACTGCGATGGAGCGGGAGCCATAGGTGCCCATACCCATCGGGACTTTCGCTGTATCGCCATGAACGATATCGACCATGCTTTCGTCGATGCCGATCATCTCGGCCACCACCTGCGAGAACGTCGTCTCGTGGCCCTGACCATGGCTGTGGCTGCCGGTCATCACCACAAGTCCGCCGGTGGCATTGACCCGGACCGTGGCGCTTTCATAAAGCCCCGCCCGGGCACCGAGCTGACCCACGAGGTTCGACGGCGCGATGCCGCAGGCCTCGATATAGCAGTTCATGCCGAAGCCGCGCAGCTTGCCCTTGGCTTCGCTTTCCTTCCGCCGCGCCTCGAAACCGGCCTTGTCGGAAATCTCGATCAGCTTGTCGAGCGTGGCGTTGTAATCACCGGTGTCGTATTCCACCGCCACGGGGGTGGCATAGGGGAATTCGGTGATGAAGTTCTGCCGCCGCAGCTCCATCGGATCGACACCCAGTTCATGCGCCGCCTTATCGACCAACCGTTCCAGCTGATAAGTGGCTTCGGGCCGCCCCGCGCCGCGATAGGCGTCCACCGGCACGGTGTTGGTAAAGACCGCCTTCACGTTCACGTAGATGAGCGGCGTCTTGTAGTTGCCGGCCATCAGCGTGCCGTGCAGCCATGTGGGGACCGAGGGCGCGAAGGTGCTGAGGTAAGCGCCCATGTTGGCGTAGGTGTCGGTGCGGATCGCGGTAAAGTTGTTGTCCCCGTCCAGCGCCAGTTCGATCTTGGTGACGTGATCGCGGCCATGGGCGTCGGAGATGAAGGCCTCCGACCGGCTTGAGGTCCATTTGACCGGGCGGTTACACGCCTTGGCTGCGAAGGTACAGAAGGCTTCTTCTTGGTAGTGGAAGATCTTGGTGCCAAAGCCGCCACCCACGTCGGGGGCCACGACGCGCAGCTTGTGTTCGGGGATACCCAGCACGAAGGCGCCCATCAGCAGGCGGATCACATGCGGGTTCTGGCTGGTGGTATAAAGCGTGTGCTGATCGTCGCTGCGGCTGTAGTCGCCCACCGCGACGCGCGGCTCCATGGGGTTGGCCACCAGACGGTTGTTTACCAGTTCCAGCGTGGTGACATGGGCGGCATCGTCAAAGGCCTTGTTCACCGCATCCTTGTTTTCCTCGACGAAACCCCAGTCGTAGCACAGGTTGCTGGTCAGATCGTCATGCACCTTGGGCGCGCCGTCCTTCACCGCTTCCTTCATGTCGATGACGGCAGGCAGTTCGTCGATTTCGACGACGATCGCCTCGGCGGCGTCCCGCGCCTGCCCCAGCGTTTCGGCCACAACGGCGGCGATGGGTTCGCCCACGTGGCGGACCTTTCCGTGGGCCAGCACCGGATGGCGCGGCTCCTGCATCGGGTCGCCGTGCCGGTCCGTGACCTGCCAGCCGCAGGGAATGCTGCCGACGGCCTCGAAATCCGCACCGGTAAAGATGCGGACGACGCCCGGCATCCCCTCGGCTTCGGAGGTATCGACATTGTTCAGCGTGCCATGCGCCACGTCCGAGCGCAGGAAGAAGACATGGGCCTGCCCCCTGATATTGATGTCGTCGGTGTAGTTCCCGGCCCCTGTCAGGAACCTTACGTCTTCGCGCCGCTTGCTGCTGGCACCAATTCCGCCGTCTTTAGGCATGATCTTCCTCCCTTAGGTGACAGGACATGCCTGTCGCATTTAACCGGCCCAGCGGGCGATGGCCCGCGATTGCCGCTGTTGTGTACCGCTGCTTCCGGCCCCGGCCTCCCTCCGGGTGGCAATGGCCTATGGCCCGCCCTGCGGAACCCCGATGCAGGTGCCGCCTGCGCCGGCGTCCGCCCCGTGGCAGACGATCCGGACGCGCCGGGGAAGGCCCGCGCAGGCCATGCTATTCAGCCGCGATCTGTCCGGTGTCCTGCCCGCTGGCCGCCATGATCGCCTTGACGATATTGTGGTAGCCCGTGCAGCGGCAGATATTGCCGTCAAGGTAATGGCGGATCTCGGCTTCGCTGGGCTTGGGGTTGTCCTTCAGCAGCGCCGCGGTCGACATCACCATGCCCGGTGTGCAGAAACCGCACTGCAACCCGTGGTGATCCTGAAACGCCTGCTGGATCACGTTGAGCGATCCGTCCGCGTTGGCCTGACCCTCGATGGTGGAAACCTCGGCGCCTTCGGCTTCGAGCGCCAGCATGCTGCAGGCCTTGACCGCCTCGCCGTTCACATGGACCACGCAGGCACCACACTGGCTGGTATCACAGCCGATATGCGTTCCTGTCAGGCCGAGGTCGTCGCGCAGGAAATGCGCGAGCAATGTGCGCCCCTCCACCTCGCCCGAAGCGGCCTTGCCGTTCACGGTCATTTTGACCTGTGCCATGTTGTCCTCCCGTTCAATTCTTGTTGCGCAGAGTTAAGCACGGCCCAGCCAAGTTAGGAACCGTAAAAAGGTCGTATATCCCCGCGCCCGGCCTGCGACTTTCGGCGCGGTCGAATCACGCCGGGGTCGATGGCGCGCGGGGGGCGCGGGGCTGTGGACGTGTGGGGATCTCCTTCAGCAGGCCGCCCACGCCCATCGCCGCGATATCCGCCCCGGTGACTTCCAGCCCGCAGACGACGCGCGACAGCACCCAATCGGCCCCGTTCAGCGCGGGCGAGCGTGCGCAGCCCGGCAGGCCGATCACCGACTGCGCACCGCGCTGACCGATAAATAGCAGGTTGCCCGGATCAACCGGCATCCCGAAACGCTCCACCCGGCCCCCGGCGGCGCGCAGCGCCGCGGGCGCCACGTCGTCGGGGTCAGAGGTGGCCGAGCCGGTGAGGATAAGCACCAGTTCCTCCCCGCAGTCCGCTATCGCCTCGGCGAGAGCCTGTGTGCGGTGCGGCACCCGCCGAACCGTCGCAAGCTCGACATCCAGCGCCTCCAGCCGGGCGGCGATGGCGTCGCGGCCCTTGTCGCCCACGCCGCCGGGGATATCGGTGACGATGAGCGCCGCGCGCTTCATCCGCGGCTGTGCAAATCGGATGGCCCCCCGCCCCGCGGCACAGGCGCGCTCAACATCCGCTTCCGGCACCGCGTAGGAGATGATCTTGATCGTCGCCACCATCCCCCCCGCCGCCATCTGCTGAAAGGGCGGCACCGTGGCCAGCGTGATCATCGGGT
>NZ_LWGH01000418.1:0-11621 GCF_001635395.1 Sulfitobacter sp. HI0129
GGGAGGCGCGCAAACGCGGAAATTCCACCTATTTCCCCGATCGCGTCGTGCCGATGCTGCCGGACCGGCTGTCGGGCGACCTGTGCAGCCTGCACGAAGGTGTGCCGCGCGCCTGCATCGCCGTGCGTATGGTGCTGGATGCCGAGGGCGAAAAGCTGCGCCATGACTTTCACCGCGGCCTCATGCGCTCCCCCGCTTCGCTGCATTACGAAGAGGTGCAGGATGCGATCGACGGCAACCCCAACGACCGCACCGGCCCCTTGCTGGAGGATATCCTCAAACCGCTCTATGCCGCCTATGAGGCGCTTCGACGGGCCCGGGAGCGGCGTCAGCCGCTCGACCTCGATCTGCCGGAGCGGAAGATCATCCTGTCGGACGAGGGCAAGGTGGAATCCGTCGCCTTCAGGGACCGGCTCGATGCACATAAGCTGATCGAGGAGTTCATGGTGCTGGCGAACGTCGCCGCGGCGGAAACACTGTTGAAAAAAGACACGCCCCTACTCTTCCGCATTCATGAGGAGCCATCCCCCGAGAAGTTGGAAAGCCTGCGCGAAACCGTTCAGGCCGCGGGCTACACGCTGGCAAAAGGGCAGGTCCTGCAGACGGCGCATCTCAACCGCTTGCTGGACGCGGCGGCGGGGTCCGAGGATGCGGAACTTATCAACCTGTCTACCCTGCGGTCGATGACGCAGGCCTATTACGCGCCCCAGCATATCGGTCATTTTGGTCTGGCCCTGCGGTCCTATGCGCATTTCACGTCGCCAATCCGTCGCTATGCCGACCTTCTGGTGCACCGTGCGCTGATCACGGCCCACGGCTGGGGCAAGGACGGGCTGAGCATGGAGGATATCGAGAACCTCGAACGGACGGGGCAGCACATCTCGGACACCGAGCGCCGTTCGATGATGGCCGAACGCGACACGACGGACAGATACCTCGCCGCCTTCCTGTCAGACCGGGTTGGGGCCGAACTGACCGGTCGTATCAGCGGGGTGGCCCGGTTCGGCGCTTTCGTCAAACTGGATGAGACCGGGGCCGACGGCCTGCTGCCCATGCGGGCCATCGGGCGCGAGTATTTTCATTACGATGCCGAAGCTGGAACGCTCATGGGGGCCGATACCGGCATGACCTTGGGCATCGGGCAGCGTGTCACCGTGCGATTGGCCGAAGCCGTTCCTGTGACGGGCGGGATCGCGCTGGAATTGCTGGCGGTGGAGGGCGAAGAGGTCGCCCGCGCCGATCCGTCACGGAAGACTGCCCGCAATCCCCGGCGCAAGGCTACCAAGGCCAAGCGCAAGAAGGACAAGGTAAAGCGGAAGGTCACACGCTCTCGCCGCTGAGGGCATGGGCGAAGGTCCGCAGACGCGCCGGTAGGCCCCTTGCCCGGTTCGGGGCTACGGGTATGGTCACCCCGACGAAGTTGTCGGAGTGAGTGATGCGAGTGTTCAAAAGCAGAATCAGCGTGGCGGCGATGTTTGCGCTGGGGTGCAGTACAGGGGCCATGGCGCAGACAGACCCCGAAGCCTCCCTTCGGCCCAATGCAAAGGACGCGAAGCCCCCCGAAGCCGCGGTGATCAGCGCGCCCGAACTTGCGGAAGAGGCGGTTGCTGAAACAGGCTCCGACGCGGGGCTGCGCGCCTGGATCGAAGCCTTCCGCCCGCGTGCCCTTCAGGCCGGTATCCGCGAGGATGTGTTCGATGACGCGATGCGGAAGGTTCGCTACGATCC
Source organism: Sulfitobacter sp. HI0129 (assembly GCF_001635395.1). Taxonomy (NCBI): domain Bacteria; kingdom Pseudomonadati; phylum Pseudomonadota; class Alphaproteobacteria; order Rhodobacterales; family Roseobacteraceae; genus Sulfitobacter; species Sulfitobacter sp. HI0129. Next base: position 1,729 of record NZ_LWGH01000418.1, read on the forward strand.
GGAGGTCATCCGCCGGGATCGCAACCAGTCGGAATTCACCAAGACCATCTGGGATTATCTTGAAACCGCCACCTCCGACCTACGCATCGCGAACGGTAAGGCGGCGCTTGCCGGCCAACGTGATACGCTCAGCCGGATAGAAGAAAAGTTCGGGGTTGAGAAGGAAATCGTCACCGCGATCTGGGGCCTCGAAAGCGCCTATGGCACTTTTCGCGGCACCGACCATGTGCTCTCCTCGCTGGCGACGCTGGCCTATGACGCCCGGCGCAGTGCCTTTTTCGAAGGCGAGTTGCTGGGTGTGCTGAACATCCTGCAGGACGGCGATACGACGCCGGAGGAAATGACAGGCAGTTGGGCCGGGGCCATGGGCCACACACAGTTCATGCCCTCTTCCTACCTCGCGCATGCGGTCGATTTCACCGGCGACGGCAAGCGTGACATCTGGGGGGATGATCCCGCGGATGCCCTCGCCTCGACGGCGGCCTATCTCAAACACTTCGGATGGACGGCGGGGCAGCCATGGGGCGTCGAGGTCTCATTGCCCGACGATTTCGATTACATGCAAGCCAGCCGGGACATCACCATGCTCCCATCCGTTTGGGCGGAGCGCGGTGTGAAGCCGCAGGCGGGCGGGTCGATCCCGGATCATGCCGAAGCCTCGATCCTGCTGCCGGGGGGCGCGCAGGGCGCGGCCTTCATGATCTTTCCGAACTTCGCGGTGATCGAGCGGTACAACAGCGCAGACGCCTATGTGATCGGCGTGGGCCATCTGGCTGACCGGATCGGGGGCAAGGGCCCCATCGTCGCGGATTGGCCTCGGGGCGACCGGGCGCTGACCTATGATGAGCGGATCGAGCTGCAGACAAGGCTGACGGCGCTTGGGTTCGACACCCAGAAGATCGACGCCAAGGTCGGGCCGCTGACCATCAACGCCGTTCGCGCGTTCCAGAAGGCGCGGGGGCTTGTGCCGGATGGCTACGCATCACTTCGCCTGCTGGAACGTCTGCGCGAAGGCTGAGCGCCCGAAATGGCCGGCGCCGGGCTGGATCAGCCCGGCGACATGCCCCGCAGACGCTCCGACCGGCGGCGCAGCAGTTCCACCACCGTCAGCAGACATATTGAGATGAACACGAGGATCGTCGCCACCGCCAGAATGGTCGGGCTGATCTGTTCGCGCAGCCCGGTGAACATCTGCCACGGCAGCGTTTTCTGCCCGGCCGAGCCGACGAAGAGCACCACGACCACCTCGTCGAAAGAGGTGATGAAGGCGAAGAGCCCGCCCGAGATCACGCCGGGCAAAATGAGCGGCATCTGCACCCGGAAGAACGTCGTGACCGGATTGGCCCCCATGTTGGCCGCCGCGCGCGTAAGCGAATTGTCGAACCCGACCAGCGTCGCCGTCACGGTGATGATGACGAAGGGGATGCCCAAGGCCGCATGGGCAAGGACAACGCCCAGATAGGTGCCCTGCAGGCCGATGCGGCTGTAGAAGAAATACATGCCCGCAGCGGAGATGATCAGCGGCACGATCATCGGGGAGATCAGGATCGCCATGATCGCGCGCCGGAACGGAACATGCGGCTGGCTCAGCCCGATGGCGGCAAGCGTGCCGAAGCCCACGGAAAGCAGGGTGGCGACCGGCGCGATGCGGATCGAGTTCTGCACCGCGTTCTGCCAGTCGGAGTTGGTGAAGAAATCGCGGTAATGCTTCAGCGAATACCCGTCCGGATCGAAGCGCAGCATTTCCGGCGTGAAGGTAAAGAAATCCTCGGCGTTGAAGCTCAACGGCATGACCACGAGGATCGGCGTGATCAGAAAGATGAAGATCGCGCCGCAGATCACCCGGAAGGTATAATGCCACAGGACCTGGCCGGGGGTGAGATAAGGGGCGACCTTTGCCCTGTATCGCCCTTCGTAGAGCCAGAAGGTCAGCCAGCCGAAGAACAGCCCGAACAGCGCGCCAATAACCGCCGCGACGAGGCCCCCGATGAAGAAGCCGCCAAGCGCCATGAGCAGCGCGAGCCCATAGCGGGACGTCTTCTCCTTCCCCAGAACCTCGGCCATCAGGTAGGCGGCGGCTCCCATAACGACGGCGCCAAGAATCAGGCCGATCAGGCCGCTGCCCTGAGCGGTGCCGACCAGCAGCCCGGCGAAGGCGCCGAAGGCCGCCACAACGGAGGCGTAGAAGCTTGCGGGGGTGCGTGAAACAGGTGTCAGAACGGCCATGATCTCAGCCCCCCAGCTTGACGTTGTCGATACCGACGATCTTGTCGTAGGCGTAGTAGAGCAGCAGCACCGCGGCCAGCAGGATCGTCCCCAGTGCGGCAGCGAGCCCCCAGTTCAGCGATTGCGAGATGTGATAGGCGATCCGGTTCGAGATGAAGATACCGGATGTGCCGCCGACGATTTCGGGCGTGATGTAGTAACCGATCGCAAGGATGAAGACGAGGATCGACCCCGCACCGATGCCCGGAACCGACTGCGGGAAATAGACCCGCCAGAAAGCCGTCCAGTTCGTGGCGCCAAGCGATTTGGCGGCGCGCAGGTAGCTGGGCGGGATTGTCTGCATCACCGAATAGAGCGGCAGGATCATGAACGGCAACAGGATATGGGTCATCGCGATGATCGTGCCGGTCTGATTGTTGATCAGCACCAGCCGGTCCATCGTGTCCACCAGCCCCAGCCAGACCAGCGTGTCGTTGATGACACCCTGTTGTTGCAACATCACCTTCCACGCGCTCGTCCGTACCAGCAGAGAGGTCCAGAAAGGCAGCAAAACGAGGATCATGAGCAGGTTCGCGGTGCGAGCGGGCAGGTTGGCGAGGATCCACGCCACGGGATAGCCCAGCAGGATGCAGGAGGCCGTGATTGTTAGCGACATCACCAGCGTACGCCAGAACAGTTTGATATAGATCTGCTGGTTCTCGGGCCGCATCTCTGGCCCGTCGGGCGATTTCTGCATGTCGATCGCGTTCAGGAAGTATCCGTTCGTGAAACGCGGTGAATAGGTTTTGATCGTTTGCCAGACCTCCGGATCGGTCCAGTCCTTGTCGATGTCCTGAAACGCGGCGACGTAATCCACCGTTTCGAAGGTGTCGACCGCGGCGGCGGCTGCGCGCAGTTCCTCTGCGGCGGGGCCTGAGTAGTCGTTCAACCTGGCGGCGGCGGGGCCTGTCAGGTCGTCATAGAGCGCGGAATAGACAATGGCCCAGGGGTCTTCCTTGGCCAAGTTGTCTTCATCCACGGTCTGGATGAATTTCGCATAGGCGCTGAAGGTCTCCGAGGTCTGGGGGAGCAGTTCTTCGATACCGTCGCGAAGTTCGAACCGGGGCTGACGCGCGTCCCCCTTGGGGTCCCAGGCCGCCATTTCGGCGTTCCACTCGTCCGACCCCATGAGGGCATTCCAGTTCTCACCCTCTTCCCAGAATTCGTTCAGGTCCTCGAACTGGTCCTGATAGACCTCTCCCATGTCCTCGACCTTGCGCCCGGACTTGCGGAAAAGAGACGACATGCCGGTCATCTCGTAGTTGAGCCGTCCGCCCAGCACCGTGTGCTGCTTGCGTTCGGCGGCAAAGAAAATGTCCTGATAAAGTGCCTTGAAAACGGCGGGATCGGGTGGGGTGCCGCTATCGGCATCCCATTCGGCGAGCATCGGCGTTGTGCGGGGCAGGGTTTCGGCGACGACATCGTTTTCGACCGAGCGGAACAGCATGTCCGCGATCGGTGCGATGAACGTGATCAGCACGAAAATGAGAAGGGGGGCGATCAGGGCAAGGGCGCGAAGCTTCTGCATCCGCAGTGCCCGGCTGAGGGACCGCTTGAGCGGCGTTCCATCGGCGGCAAGAACCGGGCCCGAGGCTTCCGCGTCGGCAATGCGAATGCCGTCGTCGGGGGTAGGGGCGCTTTTTGCGGTGGTAGCGTCGGTGACGTCGGTCATGGCGGCCTCGCGGGTGGGGCTGTCTATAGGGTCATCGGATCAACCGATGAAAGGGGAAGGGGCCGCGTGGCCCCTTCCGGTATCGAAGCGCTTATTGCGCCAGCCAAGCCTGGAACTTGGCGTCGATGTCATCACGGTAGTCAGCCCAGAACTCGTAGTTGTAGAGGAACGTGTTCTTGGCGTTTTCCGGATCGGTCGGCATGTGGGGTGCCATCTCGATGCCCAGTTCGGCGTGCTTGCCCACCAGCGGTGCGGAGGATTTCCGTGCCGGACCGTAGGAGATGTACTTCGCCTGATCCGCCAGACGCTGGGTGTCTGTCGCGAAACGGACGTAGTCGAGCGCACGGGCCTGACGCTCTTCGGACAGGCCGGTCGGGATGATCCAGCCGTCAAGGTCGAAGACCTGCGCGTCCCACATCATCGCGACGGGCTGATCCTGCTCTTCGATCAGGCTGAACAGACGACCGTTGTAGGTGGAGCCCATGATGACTTCGCCGTCAGCCAGAAGCTGGGGCGTGTCGGCACCGGCGGACCACCAGATCACGTCGTCCTTGATGGTTGCCAGCTTGTCGAGTGCCTGCTGCTGACCTTCTTCGGTCTCCAGCACGTCATAGATTTCTTCCTTGTCGACGCCATCGCAGAGCAGGGCCCATTCCATGTTGCCGATCGGGCGCTTTTCCAGCGCGCGCTTGCCCGGATATGTTTCCGTGTCGAAGATCGCGCAGATGTCTGTGGGCGGTGTGTCGCCGACAAGGTCGGTGCGGTAGCCCACGGTTGTCGAATAGACGATCTGCGGGATGAAGCAGTCACCGACGAGCAGGTCGCCGAAGTCATCGCTCGCGCTGGAGCCGTCGTCACCTTCGGCGAGCATTTCGTCCGGGTCGATTTCCATCGCCAGACCTTCATCGCACAGACGCAGGGCGTCGGATGCAACAACGTCGACGACGTCCCATGTCACGTTGCCCGCTTCTTTCATGGCGCGCAGCTTGGAAACCGCTTCGGCGGAAGATTCATCGTTGATGATCTTGACGCCGGTCTTTTCCATGTAGGGGTCGTGATAGGCCTTCTGCTGGGAGTTGGAGTAGGCTCCGCCCCAGCTGACGATTGTCATTTCATCGGCCATATGTGCATCGGCGTGCACCATGCCCGCGGCGATGGTCAGGGCCGACGTGGCCAGTAGTGTCTTGGTCAATTTCATTCGGTAGTCTCCCATTTTTCGCCCGTTTGGGTGTTGAAGGTGTGACATCGGGCTTGATCACAGCCTCTCTCTCGATCGCCTCCACGCCCTGGGGCGGGCAGCGACGGGTCGCGCGCGCGTCAGGCGTCCAACGCGCGGCAATCTTCGGGCAGCCAGCCGATCTGCACATGGCTGCCGGGTTCCAGACGAACCTGATCCGCCCGGTTCCGCGTCTTGACGACGAAATCGTCCACGCCCGCGACGCGCAGGCGTGTGCGGAAGACGTCGCCCATGTAGATGAATTCCAGAACCTCGGCCTTGAGCGTATGCGCGTTCTCGCCAAGCTGCGGGTTGATCTCCACCCGCTCGGGCCGGATGGAAACGCGCGTGCGCTCCCCCACCTTGCTGACGTTCACCGGCTTCGCGTCGATCACCTCGCCGCTGTCCAGTTTCACGACGCAGATGCCGTCCGAAATTTCCTGCACCACGCCATCCAGCGTATTGTTCTCGCCGATGAACTGGGCCACGAAGCTGTTTTCCGGCTCTTCATAGAGCTTGTCCGGCGGGGCAAGCTGCTGGATGCGGCCATCGTCGAAAACGGCGACCCGGTCGGACATCGTCAGCGCTTCTGTCTGGTCATGGGTCACGTAAACCACGGTAATACCCAACTCATGGGCGAGGTTCGTGATCTCGAACTGCAGCGTCTCGCGCAGCTGTTTGTCCAGCGCGCCGAGCGGTTCGTCCATCAGCACGAGTTCGGGTTCGAACACCAGCGCCCGTGCGAGCGCGATCCGCTGCTGCTGGCCACCCGAAAGCTGGGTGGGGCGACGACCGGCGAAATCCTGCATCTGCACCATGCTGAGCGCACGGTTCACCTTTTCCTTGCGCTCCGACTTGCTGATCCTGCGGACCTCAAGCGGAAACGAGAGGTTTTCCGCCACGGTCATGTGCGGAAACAGGGCGTAGTTCTGGAACACCATGCCGATGCCGCGCTTGTGCGGCGGGATGTTGTTGATCGAAACGCCGTCCAGCCGGATGTCTCCGTGGGTGGCGGTTTCGAAACCGGCCAGCATCATCAGGCAGGTCGTCTTGCCCGAACCGGACGGCCCCAGCATCGTCAGGAACTCTCCCTTCGGCATGCTGAGGTTGAGATCTTTCACGACAAGAGTTTCGCCGTCATAGCTTTTCTGAACGCGATCGAATTCGACGAACGCGCCGTTTTTCTGTGTGTCGGCCAAAACTGGCTCCCCATTGGACTTGGCGGTTTTCCGCGCTTGTTGCAGCGATGTAAAACCATACCAGCCCGAGTTTGCAACCGATTTACCGAGTTTTGGGTCTGGAAGCGTCATTTGCAGGCCATTTTGCGGCGTAGAGGGTGGAATCAGTCGATTGACCTGCCCAATAAATAACTTGCATGGAGCTTAGCGCTGTTTCACCGTTTTCCCGGACCACAGGGAATCGTGCGATATGCCAGCCATCGATTTGCCGTTCGAACGCGCGGAATATGACCGCCGGCTTACTCTGGTACGACATGCGATGGAGGCAGCGGGGCTGGACGCGCTTTTCGTCACCGATCCCAGCAATCAGGCGTGGATCACCGGCTATGACGGCTGGTCCTTCTACGTGCATCAGGGGGTCATCGTTCTGCCGGATGACGATCCTGTCTGGTGGGGCCGCAATCAGGATACGAACGGGGCGTTACGCACGGTCTGGATGTCTGCCGACCGGGTCCGCGGCTACGCCGACAATTATGTTCAGTCCACCGAAAGGCACCCGATGCAGGCCCTCGCGGAGGCGTTGCGGACGCATGACCTCGAAAGCGCGCGCATCGGGGTGGAGATGGACAATTACTATTACTCCGCCAAGGCGCATGGGACCCTCTGTGCATCACTGCCCCGCGCGGAGATCCGGGATGCGACGGCGCTTGTGAACCGCCAGCGCACCATAAAATCCGCGCCGGAACTGGATTATATGCGCAAGGCGGCGGCGATTTCCGAAAAGATCGTGGATGGTTTGTTGGAACGGGTTGAGCCGGGGATGCCCAAGAACGAGGTGGTGGCGGAGATCTATCGCGACGCGATCCGCGGCGTTCCCGGCGCATGGGGCGACTATCCGGCCATCGTGCCGCTGCTGCCCTCGGGGACCGATGCCGCTGCGCCGCATCTGACGTGGGATGGCCGCCCCTTTGCCACCGGCGAGGCGACGTTTTTCGAGATCTCCGGCTGTTACCGGCGATATCACGCCCCCTTCTGCCGGACGCTGTTTCTGGGAACGCCACCGGATTACCTCAAAAGGGCAGAGGCAGCACTGGTGGNGGGGTTGGAAGCAGGGCTCGAGGCCGCGCGCGCAGGCAACCGTGCCTGCGATGTGGCGAATGCACTGGCCGCACCGTTGGAACGGGCGGGGATCGAACGCGGGGCGCGCTGTGGCTACCCCATCGGGCTCAGCTACCCCCCGGATTGGGGCGAGCGGACCATTTCACTGCGCGCCGAGGACGAAACCGTGCTGGAACCCGATATGACCTTCCACTTCATGCCCGGCCTTTGGATGAAAGATTGGGGGATCGAAATCACCGAAAGCATTCGCATCCGGGAAAGCGGCCCTGTGGAGACGCTCTGCAACCGTCCGCGCCGGATGTTCGTCAAGTGAGCGATCTGGAACATACCGTGGCCGAGCTTGACCGGCTCGTGGCCTTTCCCACGGTCTCCACCGACAGTAACCGGGAAATGTCGGAATCGCTGCGCGACGATCTGGCGGCTCTCGGCGCGCGGTGTCACCTGTTTATCGACGACGGCGGGGCAAAGGCGAACCTCTTTGCCTCTCTCGGGCCGGATGTGCCGGGCGGTGTGATGCTGTCTGGGCATACGGATGTTGTGCCGGTGACCGATCAGGAATGGTCTGACCATCCGTTCCGGCTGCGCCGCGAGGGGGAGCGGCTCTTCGGGCGGGGGACCTGCGACATGAAGGGTTTCATCGCCGCCGCCATGGTAAAAGCGCGCCGGTTCGCGGAAATGCCGCTGAAGCGCCCGGTGCACTTCGCCTTCACCTATGACGAGGAAACCGGTTGTCTGGGGGCGCAGGCCCTGATCCCGGAACTGGCCAAGCGCGGGCTGCGCCCTGATATCGCGATCGTCGGGGAGCCCACGGAAATGCGGGTGATCGAAGGCCACAAAGGCTGCTGCGAATATACCACCCGCTTCACGGGGCTGGAGGGGCACGGATCGGATCCCGACAGGGGGGTGAATGCCGCAGAATACGCGGCGCGCTTCGTCATGCGTTTGCTAGGCCTGCGGGAGGAACTGCGCGGTCGCGCCCCGCCGGACAGCCGGTTCGAGCCGCCGCAAACCACGCTCAACATCGGGCGTATCGCGGGCGGGCATGCGCATAACGTTATTGTCGGTCGGGCCGAGGTGGATTGGGAATTCCGCCCCGTCCAGACAGAGGACTATCACCATGTCCGGCAGGTGATGGAGGCCTATGTCGAGGAAGAGTTGCTGCCGCACATGCGGGCCATCTGCCCCGATGCCGACATTTCGACCGAGACCATGGGCGAAATCACCGGGCTGCAGCCCGTGCCGCTGAACGCGGCGCGCGACCTCGTGGCCGGGCTATTGGGGGCCAACGGTGCGGATGTGGTGCCTTTCGGCACCGAGGCGGGGCTGTTCCAGAACTACGGCGTCGACGTGGTGGTCTGCGGCCCGGGATCGATCCGGCAGGCGCACAAGCCGGACGAATATGTCGAACTCGACCAGCTTGATGCCTGCCTGCGGATGCTCGACCGCCTTGGCGAACGGTTGATCTGAAACCCGTCAGCCCAAGGGTGACGGGGTGTCGTGTTCGGGTATCGCCGCGCTCAACAAGCTCTTTTCCTGCAGCTCGGTATAGGTCGCGTCCAGCGCCGCCTTTGCGCGTTTTGCGAAAATGTCGATCTCTTCGGGGGTGATCACGAGCGGCGGGGAAATGATCATCCGGTCACCGACGTGGCGCATCACCAGATTGTTGGCAAAGCAATGCTCCCGGCAGATGTAGCCCACGGTGCCCTTGTCTGCTGCAAAGGATGCGCGGGTTTCCTTGTCCGGGGTCAGCGGCAGCGATGCCATCATCCCCGAAATGTTGACCCCGCCGACCAGCGGATGCTCTGCCAGACCGTCCAGCGCACGGGACAGGGCGGGGGCCGCGACCTTGTTGATATGATCGAGGATGTTCTCTTCCTGCATGATGCGCAGGTTTTCCAGCGCCACCGCGGCACAGACCGGGTGACCGGAATAGGTGTAGCCGTGATTGAATTCGCAGGCGTTGATCACTTCGGCCACCTCGTCGCAGACGATGGAGCCGCCGATGGGCGCGTAGCCGCTGCTGAGCCCTTTCGCGATCGTCATGATATGCGGCTTGATACCCATGGTCTGGGAGCCGAACCAGTTGCCGGTGCGCCCGAAGCCGCAGATCACCTCATCCGCGATGATAAGCACGTCGTACTTGTCGCAGATGCGCTGGATTTCGGGCCAGTAGGTCTTGGGCGGTACGATGACCCCGCCCGCACCCTGCACCGGTTCCCCGATGAAGGCGGCGACCTTTTCGGGGCCGAGTTCGAGGATCTTCGCCTCCAGTTCCTGCGCCCGGGCAAGGCCGAAGTCTTCGGGGCTCTGATCTCCGCCTTCGGACCACCAGTCGGGTTGGTTGATGTGGTGGATTCCGGGGATGGGCATGCCGCCCTGTTCATGCATGAACGCCATCCCGCCAAGGCTGCCGGACCCCATGGAAGAGCCGTGATAGGCGTTC
>NZ_LWGH01000419.1:0-4754 GCF_001635395.1 Sulfitobacter sp. HI0129
ATGACGACCGGATCGAACGCATGTTCGACGCGCTGCACCGGCAGGCGGGCGATCTGCAAATCATCGTGCTCACCTGCCGCCAGCGCGCCTTCCGGGACCTCGGGGGCCAGTTGCTGCGCATCGGCCCGTCACCGCAGGCAGCGGGCTGACCGCCCCGCTTGCCATCTCCCGCCGCTATTCCGCCGGAAGGGCTCCTGCCGAAGCGGATGCGGCGGGACGCGCGCGTTTGCCCTTCCTCTCCCCCAGCATCAGCATGGCGGGGGTCACGATCAGCGTGAGCACGGTGGCCACGATGAGGCCCCCCGCGATGGCGGAGGACAGTTCGGTCCACCACTGCGTCGAAGGCGCGCCATAAACGATCTCTCGCGTGAAGAAGTTGAGGTTCACCCCGATCACCATCGGCAGAAGCCCCAGCGCCGTGGTGACGGAGGTCAGCACCACCGGGCGCAGACGCTGCGCGCCGGTCCGCAACGCGGCCTCCAGCGATGACATGCCCGCGCGTTTCAGATCGTTGTAGGTGTCGATCAGAACGATGTTGTTGTTCACCACGATCCCGGCCAGAGCGATGACGCCGATACCCCCCATCACGATGCCAAAGGGGCGCCCCGTCACGATCAGCCCGAAGAGCACGCCGGTGACGGAAAAGACGATCGCGCTCATGACCACGAAGGCCTGATAGAAGTTGTTGAACTGGATAACGAGGATCACGAACATCAGGAAGATCGCCGTGATGAAGGCTCCGCCGAGGAAAATCATCGAATCCGCCTGATCCTGCGCCTCCCCGGCAAAGGTCGCCTCTGTCCCCGGGGGCAGGTCCAGCCTGTCCAGCGCCGCGCGCAGGGCGACGATCTGGTCATTGACCAGCACCCCAGGGGCCACGTTGGCCTCGATGCTGACCACGCGGCGTTGATCGATCCGCTTGATCGTGCCGGTGCGCGGCGCGGGTTCGAAGGTCACGAAGTTGGAAATGGGCACCAGTCCCGCGCTGGTGGGCACCCGCAGACCTTCCAGTTCTTCCAGCGTGCGCTCGTCCGATGGAAAGCGCACCCGGATGTCGACGGAACCGTCCACGTCCGAGGGCCGATAATCGGCGACGGTGATGCCCCGGGTCAGGAGCTGCACCGCCTGCCCCAGTGTGGAGATGTCGGCCCCGAACCGTGCCGCCTCCGACCGGTTCACGGCAACGCGCCACTCCACCCCCGGCAGGGGGCGCGTGTCGGTCACATCGGTGAAATTACCGATCTCTTCCATGGCATCGCGGATCATCTGCACCGCATCGTCCTGCGTGTCGGGGTTGCGCGCGCGCACCCGAAGGCTGACGGGCTTGCCCGCCGACGGCCCGCTGGAGGCGGCCTGCACCTGCACGTCTATGCCCGCGATATCGCTCATGTCGGCGCGAATGTCCTCGCCGATGATCTCTGCCTTGCGGCGCGTGTCCCATTCCGTCAGTTCGAGCTGGATGGTGCCGATCACCTCCTCGTCCGCCTGACCGGAGCCGCCACTGGTGGAACGGGCATAGACCGAAGAAATCTCGTCATAGGCAAAGAGCTTTTCCTCCACCCGGCGGACCAGCGCGTCCTTTTCGTAGATCGAGAAGTTGTCCCGCGCGCGGACCTGAACCTGCATGAAATCAGGCTCCACCGACGGAAAGAAGGAGATCCCGTTGCCCAGCGTGCCATAGGCCCCGAAGCTGCCCAGCAGGAAAGCAAGCGCCACCAGCAGGGTCGCGCCGGGCCGCAGGATCGCGTATTGCAGCACCCGCACGTATAGGCCCGTGGCCCCGCGCAACGCGCGCGGATCGCCCTGTTCGGCGGCATGCAGCGTTGCCTTGTCCCGGGCCGACTGCGGCGGCCGCTTGCCGATGATCCCGCCCATGACGGGGATGAAGATCAGCGCCATGAAAAGCGAGGCGGTCAGCGTCAGGATCACGGTGATGGGCAGGAATTTCATGAATTCGCCCACCGTGCCTGTCCAGAACAGTAGCGGAAAGAACACCGACAGCGTCGTCGCGGTGGAGGCGATGATCGGCCATGCCATGCGCTTTGCGGCAAAGGCATAGGCCCGCTTGGGCGGATCGCCCTCCTGCAGGCGCCGGTCCGCCAGTTCGGTGGTGACGATGGCCCCGTCCACCAGCATCCCCACCACGAGGATGAGCGAAAAGAGCACCACGAGGTTCATCGTGTAGCCCATGGCCCAAAGCACCGTCACCCCTGCGAGAAAGGCGCCCGGAATGGCCAACCCGACCAGCAACGCCGACCGGATGCCCAAAGCCCAGACAATGACGATCATGACGAGTATGACGGCGGCGATCACGTTCGCCTCCAGATCGCTCAGCATGGTGCGGACCTGTTCGCTTTCGTCCTGCATGTAATCGATCGTGACGGTCCCGGGCCATTCCTCCGCCGCCCCGGCGATCAGCGCGCGCACATCGGCCACCGTGTCGATGATGTTGCTGCCCGCACGTTTCTTGATTTCCAGCGCCAGCGCGGGCTGCCCGTTGATCCGAGCGAAGCCTGTCGGATCCTCGAAGGTGCGGCGGACCGTGGCGATGTCGGCGAAGGTGACGACCGTGTCGCCGCGCACCAGCACCGGCAGCTGCATCACGTCTTCCAGATCCTCGATCAGCCCCGGCACCTTGATCACCAGCCGCCCTGCCCCGCTTTCGATGGCACCGGCGGCAATCAGCATGTTGTTGCGGTTGATCTGGCCGATCAGTTCTTCGAAGCTGATGTTGTAGGTCTCGAACACCGTGGGGTCGATCAGCACCTCGAGCAGTTCCGTGCGCGCGCCACCCACGTCGACCTCGAGCACGCCGGGCAGACCTTCGATATCGTCCTTGAGGTTCTCGGCGATGGTGTTGAGCGTCCGCTCCGGCACCGGGCCGGAAAGGATTGCCGTCAGGATCGGGAAGAGCGCGGTGTTGATCTCCGTCACAACCGGGTCGGAGGCGTCTTCGGGGAGTTCGGGCTGCGCGCGGTCCACCCCTTCGCGGACCTTGTCCAGCGCCTCGTCGGCGTCGAACCCCGGTTCGAATTCAAGCTGCACGCTGGCGTAACCTTCGCCGGCGCTGCCGGTGATCTCCTTCAGGCCGGTGATGCTGCTCAGTTCCGTTTCCAGCGGCTCCACCAACAGGCGCTCGCTGTCCTCGGGTGAAATTCCGTCAAGCCCGGTCGAGACATAGACCGTTGGAATGGGAATCTCGGGCGAGCTTTCCTTGGGGATCGAGACATAGGCGAAGGAACCTACCGTCAGCACCATGACGAGGGCCAGCACGACGACCCGCGCGCGGCTGAATGCGGCGTCGATCAGCGCGTTCACTGGTCCGCCTCCCGCGGGGTGGCGGCACCCTCTGCGCCCGCTTCTGCATCCTCGCCGGGCGCGCTGTCATCGAGTGATGCGACGGTTGCCTGTGCCGCAGCCGGCCCCTCAACGTTGCGCTCCTGCGGGTTCACCTTTTCACCGTCGCTCACGAAGCCCTGCCCGACGGTGACGATGCGGGTATCCTCCGGCAGGCCCGCGACCCAGATCCCGTCGGTTTGCGCCCGCACGATGGAGACCTCATGGAAATGGACGATGCCCTCTTCATCCACGGTCTTGATCCCCAGCGTGCCGTCCGTGCCGAGCGACAGGATCGCGGGAGAGACGAAATGCGCCCGAAGGCTGCCGGTGGGGATGCGGACCCGCGCGCTGACGCCCGCCGGGACCGAACCTTCGGCATTGGGCACGCTGATCTCGGCGGCGAAGGTACGGGTTTCGGCATCGGCGCTGGAGCTTACGAAAATCACTTCGCCCGTGGCCTCGGTGCCGGTGATGAAACTCACTTCTGCCGGTTGCCCGACCTCGATATTGACGAGCGACTGCTGCGGTATCTGGATTCGGATCGTCAGCGGCGTATTGTCGACCACGCGACCCACTTCCGCCCCGGTGGGAACGAACTCGCCTTCCGCGATGTCAAAGGCTTCGAGCCGCCCGGCGAAGGGGGCGCGAATCTCGGTGTTCTCTATCGCTTCCTCGGCGGCGGCGACCCCCGCCCGGGCGCTTGCCAACGCGGCGCGGGCCTGAGTGACACGGTCCATGGTCGCCACGCCACGCTCAAGTAGCTGTTCGGCGTTTTCGAACTCGCGTTGGGCGCGCGCCTCCTCCTCCCGGGCGCGGGCAAGGTCGGACGCGCGGCTGGCCGTATCGAACCGCGCGAGCGTTTCCCCCGCCATGACATCCGCCCCCTTGCGCACCAGCACTTCGGCGATCTCGCCCGAGGTTTCCGCGCGGATCATCGTGTCACGGTCCGGCAGGGCCTGACCTTCGGCAACGAAGACCTGTGCGACTTCTTCCGCCCGGGACGGGGTCACCGCAACCGTCACCAGCCGGGCCGCCTGTTCCGCGACGCTGGGGGCTGCCTCTTCGGGGGCGGAGGGCAGCACATAGCCGCTGCCCATCCATCCGACGATCAACAGAACGAGCAACCCCGCCACCCATTTCGACCGGGCCGAGCCGGCGTCGCTCTCGAAGGAAAGCGGTGCATTCGTCGCTGCGGATTGGTGTTCAGGGGATTTGCTTTCTGCTGATCCGTTCCGGCCAACGGCTTCGGGGGGCGCTGATGTGCTCATGTTCTGTTCTTCTCGATCCGGGCGATGGCATCGCCGAGTGAGGTTTCGATCTCTGCATAGAAATTCTTGAAATCGTTAAGCCTGCCGCGGATGTCGCCCGCGGTCGCGGGGAGATCGGCGAGCGTGCCGGCCACTTCGTCCCGCGCG
>NZ_LWGH01000420.1:0-8328 GCF_001635395.1 Sulfitobacter sp. HI0129
AGGGGACTACGGTTTCCAATGGGACTTTCGCGAGGTCTTTGAAGACGAATATCCTGACGGCTGGATGGAAGTTAACCCATGGTCCTGAAGCGCGGGGCCTCGGTAGCGCTTATCAAGGCGCTGACCGGGCACTTCTATCCGGTGTTGCTCACCTATGCCGACTGGCCGGGGGAGACAGTGCGCATCCATACGGGTGTGGGGACGCTGGCGTGGAATGGGCAATCGTGGCTTGGCGCGGGCAAGCTGGTGCAGTTTCAGGCACCTGAGGAAAGCACCGGCATCGCCACATCGGAGGCGAGCGTTCGCGTGGCGGCGACTATCGAGGGGATGCTGGCAGAGCGGGGCAAGATCATCCGCAACCGAACGGTGACGGTCTGGTTCGGAGTGACGACCGAGCCGGGGGGCAACGTGCTGGCGCAAGAGCCGGTGCAGTTGTTCAATGGGTACTTCGACAGCCGGTCAGGCACGCTCACACGCAACGGAGAGGACCAGATGCATGACATGGTTCTGGGCCTCGGCACCGGCCCCAGCGCCCGGTCGGCGGCCTCTGTGACACATAGCTACGAAGCGCAGATTGCCCAGTACCCGACCGATACGGCGGGGCGGCACGTCCAGAACGCGAACAAGCATCTGTACAACCCCCAGCGGTGGCCCGAGTAACACCACAGCAGGCGCTGTCAGCCTGTCTCAGCGCCATGCGAGAGCCATTCGCGTGGGGTCTACGGAAAGACTGCACGGTTGCCTGTGTGGCCTTCGCGCGACTTCACGGCGTCGATTCTCTGGCGACCGCCAGCCACACCTACAAAACGGCACTGGGCGCGGCGCGCATTCTCAATCGGTTTGGCGGATACGCGGGCTGGTGCGATGCCACGTTTGACCTGCCCCGAACGGACAGCCCCGGCCCCGGCGACCTAGCGCTGATCGAAAGCGCGGACGCGTTCGGCGCAGCCTTGGGCCTGTGCATCCAACCCGGTGAATTCGCCATCAAGACGGAGAGCGGAATGACGATTGCCCCGGCGACGATATTGAAAGGCTGGACGTGCCCTTCGTCTCTGCGCTGATTGCGTCTGCTACGACGGCCCTGACTTCAGCCGCCACAGCCCTCGGCTTCGGTGCAGCGGCGGGGACCATTGCCAGCTCCATCGTGCAATTCGGTGTATCTGCCCTGATCAACGCGGCCTTCACTGCGGTGTTTGGCAAGAAGCCTACGGCGCAGGATACCGCGAGGGAATTGGCCCAACAGACCACGGAGCCTGCCGTCCGCTTTGTCTATGGCCTGACCCGCGCAACGGGCACCCCGGCGGGCCTGCCGGTCAAGGGGGAGTACATTTACGGCGCGTGGATACTCAATTCCCGGGCTTCGGCCCTGCCAAACTTTACCCTGCATCTGGATAAGCGCGAAGTCATCCTGAGCGGCGATGCCTTCGACCTCTCCGGGCCGGGGGCCACGGCGACAAATGATCCCTTCAACGGCCATCTGAACGTTTGGATCAGCCGGGGCGATCATACCGCCCCCCCGGCGCTATTCCTGTCCGAAGCGGGCTATGCAGCGGGCACCGATGAAGACGGTTGGAAGGCATCCGACATTTGGTCGGGACTGACCGTCGTTTGGCTGAAGATCAAGGCGGGCGACCCGGGGAAACGGCAAGAACGCTGGCCCGCTTCTCCGCCTCTGGTGGAGGTCGAGGGGAAGTTTTCGCTGGTATTCGACCCGCGCACCGGAACCACGGCGTGGAGCGACAACCACGCCCTCTGCGTGCGGGACGCCTTGGTGAACCACCCGGTGCGGTCCTACCAGCCTGACCAGTTACACGAGTCCTTCGACGCTTACGGCCCGAACGTCTGCGATGAGCAGGTAGCGAAAAAGGATGGCACGACAGAGCCGAGGTACATCGCCGCCGGAACCGTTCGCTTCGATGATGGGGAGATTGAGGACCAGTTGAACCCGCTGATGGTCAGCGGGGCGGCTGACTTCATCAGAGTGGGTGGCACGCTGGGATATGCGCCGGGGGAGTACCGCGCGCCCGCCCTGACGCTGGATTATCTTCTTGGCGACGGAATCGAGTTTCCCGACATGCTGCCGGGCGCTGAGTTGGTCAACCAGTTGCGCGTGTCCTACCTCGCCCCGGAACGCGGATATGAGACGGCAGATTTGCAGCCGTGGAATATCCCCGACGCGCTGACTGAAGATGGCGGCGTTCCGACGGTCAAGACCTTGGACCTGCCGTTTTGCAGCAGCGCCACGCAGGCCATGCGCGTGAGGAAGATTGCGGGGCTGCGATTGCGGCGGCAAAGCCGGATCACGGGCGGTTCTCTACCCCCAGAGGCGTTCGACCTTATCGGCGGGTCTACCGTCAGCATCGCACTGCCTGCGCCCTACAACGCGCTGGATGGGGTCTACGAGGTTGAGGGTATCCATCCCGGCCTTGACCCCCTCGGGGAAAACGAAGGCGTGGCTCTGCGGATGCCAGCCGCATTGGTGGGCCATGGGGCGGAGGTCTACGCATACGACCCGCAGGTCGATGAGGAAGAAGTCTATCACGAACCATACGACGGCACTCGCGCGGCCACGCAGCCCCCGGGGGCTATCGCGGTCACGGTTGGCGATGGCGTCAATATGGAGACCGGCGGGCCGATCATCCCCCGCATCCGGTTCGCCTTCGATCCGTCGCCCTCCATCGTACTGTCCTACGAATACGAATACCGCCTCGGGGGTGGTGCCTACACGACCGGGGGGTTCATCGACCGCGACGTGCGCGATGCGGCTGGCAAGGTCTTCGGCTTCATCAACGTCACGACCGGTGCGACATATGACATTCGTGTTCGGGCCATCAGCAGCGGCGGCGCGTCCGATTGGGTTGAGGTCACAGGCGTCATCCCTGCGGTCACGATCAATCTGGATATCCCCGTTGATGGCGCTGCGACCGGCAGCAGCAACTCAATCACCGCCAGCTTCACAGCGCCGAATGACCCGGAATTTCGGGCCATGGAAATTTTCGGATCGGACACAGACGACGTGAACGCTGCGACCGCTCTCGGCCCTCCAATCTACACCGCACAGAATAGCCGCGTGAACGTGACGGAATCCGGCTTGGCTGACAACCAGCGCCGCTACTACTTCGCCCGCTCTCGTGGCGACTACACCAACGTATCAGCGTTCACCGCGAGCGTCACAGCAGTAACCAACCCATCCGTTTAGGGGATAATTAAACATGCCAGCACCTTACTTTTTTTTACGCACCACTGGTACGAACGAAAAAAACGCCAAAGTTGAAGACCTTGCAAACGGCATCAACGCGCCGCTCAAAAGCCTTTTCGATGACATCGTGGGTGTTGATGGCAGGGTGTCCGCAGTTGAGGGAACGGCTATCTCCGGCGTCACCCGTAAAGAGGCTGCCGCCTGCGCCACCACGGCGAACATCACGCTATCGGGCGAGCAAACAATCGACGGCGTGGCCACAAGCGCAAGCCGGGTACTGGTGAAGAACCAAAGCACGGCGGCGGAAAACGGCATCTATGTCTCGGCGTCCGGTGCGTGGTCGCGGGCTGCTGATATGGACGCGGCGGGCGAGGTGCAGGGCGCTGCGGTTTACGTCACAGGTGGCACGGCGGGAGCGGGTAAGACGTTCTACACAGGCTCCGAAGTCTCGACGCTTGGCACCGATGCGATTGCCTGGGTGGTTTCTGAGGATCAGGGGGCGTTGCAGGCCGAGGTGGCTCGTAAGGCGAACAAGGAGCAGATTGACGCTTATGAGCAAATACCGCACCCGCGCGCAGAATTTGTTCTGACAGATGACGATGGAAATGAAGTTGCCCGAGTTGACGCTTCGCGCATTGATCACCCTCTAATTCACCAAATGGAAAAGTCGATTGAGGAGAGCGCGGCCAAAGTTGTGCCGATCTCAAATGACGCTTCTGGTCGAAGCTCCTTCGCTATCGTAGATGGGGACGGAAATCTTATCTGTGAGATTGATGCGGACCATATTCGGCACCCGTCAATCAGCGGGAGCGGTGCGGATGCAGCGGGGAGTAAGGCGTCCAGCGTCCGCACGTCCCGTGTTTTCGAGCCGCGTGACAGCATTTGGGATAGCATTCAGCTTTTATCCGGCGTGGCGATGGCTGCTTGCATGGGGCAGTCCAACTCCCACGGCAACGACGCAACCCCCGTAATTTCCACATTTGGCAGCGATTGGGCTAAGATGTTTATCGGCGGTGTTCGGCCAAATGATGCGCGGACGACCCCAATTCGAGGCGCTTTTACAGCACTAAGCGAATTCGCTAACGGCACCATTGGGGAAACATCAGCGTCCGGTGCCGCAAAGGCATTCTCGCAATTCATGCTGGATGAAGAGGGCGTTGACCTCTCAGCCGATGAAGCGGCAATGTTTTTTGCTAACCACTCTGCACCGGGGGCAACCATTGAGGCTGGGATTGCCTCTGGCACTACTGCTTTTAACGATATGGCACAATCTATGAACCTTGGGTCAAGTGTTGCCAACACTGCGGGACAACCTTTTAGTGTAGCTGCGTTGCTTCTTGATATTGGTGAAAGCAACCAAAACAACGGCACCACTCAGGCCGCCTATGTTACCCTGAATACCACACTCCGAAGCGATTTGGAGGCACAGGCGCAAACCTACGGCCTCGCGCGCCCCTTGCCGGTGTTTATCAATCAAATGAATACGATTGTTCCCGGCCCTACGCCCGCGCCCGTGGATGGCTCTGTGGTGCCTGCCATCGCGCTTGCACAACTGCAACTTGCTCAGGAACAGGACTATTTCTGTCTGGTCGGCCCGTCATACCATATCCCCTATGTGAGCCTGTCCAACATTCACTATAGCGCCTATGGGCAGCTATTGAAGGGTGCTTACCTTGGCCGCGCCATGAAACGATGGCTAGTGGATGGGATTAAGCCGCGACCCGTCGCTCCCTTGTCTGCATGGAAGCAAGGCAATTTCGTGATGGTTAAGATGGACATCCAAAGCCGGACGCCGCTGGTAATCGACAACGCTGCCTTCCCTGACGTGCAGGATAGCGGTGTGCAAATTGTGGACAGCGGCGGCACTGCACTGACAATCAATTCTATCACAGTAGCGTGGGGCGATACGCTCGTAATCGAGGTCGCAAGCGGAACGCCCGCCACTTTCCGATATGGATGGATCGGTGTGACAGACGGGAGCAATTTGGGAAAACTGCAAGGCTGCGTCCGCGACAGCGAAGGCGACCATGAAATCTTTGACCCTGCCGGGGCGGCGTATCCGCTCCATAACTGGCTTGTTGCCTGCGAGGAGACAATTCTATGACCATTTTGAAGATCAACATCGGCGGCACCGGCGGCCAGCTTGGTAAATATACGCCTTTGCCACGGTTAGGTGGGGCACTCTACGCAGGATACCTTCTCGGCACAGACTATCATGCGTCAGATGCCTTTGGTGGCTCTAGCGTGGATGACCTTTCTGGCAACGGTCGGAGCCTGACGGCTACGGGCGGCGCGTATGATGTTGACCATATGGTGGCGAACGGATCAAACTTTATGGAGGCTCCATTCACTGATGATGATCTATTTGGCCTGAGCGGCTGTACGATCATCACAGTTTCTGCGGCGGTAAGTGGCGTGAGCAATATCGAAGCTGGCACGTTTTCATTCCCAGCAGACGGGAAAAGGGGGATTGCGTTAGGGCAATCCTCAGATGCCGCAAAACCACTTACATCCTACAACTTTCAAGGCGGGCCGCAGGTTGACTTGAATGGCGGTCTTGCGCGGTCGAATTCTGTATTCGAGTTTCGAGCAGCGACCTTTTCGCCATCTGGCGGCATGGTTTACCGCCAACGAAACGACATCGCAACAGCGCAGACCGCCGTCACCGGGTCGGGACACAACATCCTGCTTCCCCAAAGTGTGCGGATCGGCCAGCCAAACGTAGGGTCTGGGTTTGACGGCGCATCCAAAATTGCCGCAGCGCTTTTTGCATCGAAAGCCCTTAACCCAATACAGCTTGATGATGCGTATTCTGAAATGAAGGCGCTGATGGGCCAGTTCTCATTGGTGATCTAATGCTCCCCCTCTGCGAAGCCGTCAGCCGCCGCCTCTGCCGCTGGCTGACGGGCTGGGACATGACGATCTGCGCCTACGCATGGTGGCGTCGTGACCGCAATCTTCACAAATCATGGGGTTAGCGAATGACACGCGAGAATTTCTCTATCGTCCAGCCTTGGGTGCTTGCTCACGAAGGCGGGTATGTGAACAACCGCAAAGACCCGGGCGGGGCCACCAACATGGGCATCATCCAGCGAACCTATGACGCCTACCGCAAGTTGATCGGCTTGGCCCGGCGCAGTGTCAGGTACATCACCCCGACCGAGCGCGACACAATCTATAAGACGCAGTTTTGGGACAAGGTGTTAGGCGACCGCCTGCCTTCCGGCGTTGATTATGCGGTGTACGACTTCGCGGTTAACTCGGGCGTCAAGCGGGCGTCTGAATACCTGCAACGCATCGTTGGCGTTCGGCAGGATGGTATCATCGGCATGGAGACCTTGGCGGCGGTAGAAGCAATGCCCGCTGGCGAGGTCATAGAGCGTCTGTGCCGCGACCGGATCGCGTTCATGAAGCGCATCCGGCACCGCAGGACGAACGCGCTCTTGTGGAAGACCTTCGGGAAGGGCTGGACCCGCCGCGTCATGGGCCGGTGGGAAGGCGTTCAGGAAGGCGACCATGGCGTGATCGACCGGGCCACGATGCTTGCGAACAAGGCTCAGCTCATCCCAGCCCCGAAGATCCTCAAGGACGGTTCCGGCGCACGGGCGAACGGTCCATCCAGTTTCTGGGCGGGCATCATCTCGGCGCTGCGTGCGCTGTTCGGGCGGTGACGTATGGACCCGTATCTTGTCACCTTCATCATTCACCTGATCGTCGTCCTTGGAGCGGCGGCCATCATCGCGCTACTGCGCTGAAAGGATTGCCATGCGTGAGTACATCAAGCCACGAAGCCTGACCTTCTGGGCGGGACTTATCTCCATCGCCTGCGGCGTCCTGCTGGGCATTCATGAGGCAAACCCGCTGGGCTGGGGGCCTGACGCCCTGATCAACATGATCGGCACGGACACGTCGCCTGCCATGCTGGTGACAACTGGCCTCGGCCTCATCGGCATCCGCCGGAAGCTGGGCGCATGAGCGCGCTTGGATCGAAGCTGCGGCGGCTTGAAGGTGGCAAGGTGGCATTCAAATGCCCCGGCTGCAATCAGGTGCACCATGTGACCGTGGACGGTTCACGCGGATGGACCTTCAATGGCGACGGGGACAACCCAACATTCTCGCCTTCCGTCTTGGTAAATGGCACAGTGCCTATCTCCGACGAACAGCACGCGCGGATTATGGCAGGTGAGAAAATCACGCCCGCACCGTTGGTTTGCCACTCATTTGTCACCGATGGGCGCATTCAGTTTCTGAACGATTGCACCCACGCGCTGGCTGGGCAGAACGTTGAGTTGCCAGACTGGGGCGGCAAGACATGACCCGCATTGTCATCACGGTGTTGGCGCTGCTGGCGCTCACCCTCGGGGCCTACTGGCTATTGGACCGCGACGACCACCTGCGCGACGAAATCAACCGACAGAACAGCGAAAGGACCATAGGCGATGCGATACGCGATAGCGATGCTGATACTGCTTGGCGCGACCGGCTGCGTGCGCGGGAGTGACGCCGCGTTCTGTGGCCCCGACTTCACCGGGGCCGTTGACCGGCTGGCAGAAGCCCTCCCGCATCCTGACACGCCCGATAGCGTGGGGCAGGCGGGAACGGCTGTCGTGCTGGGCCATGATGCAGGGTGTGCCTGACGTGACGCGCTCACCCGATCCGCATTTCGTGCGGCTGGCTACGATAGAATACTTCGCGGCGGCGGCGGTGTTCGGCTGGGGGCTATGGTTGCTGGTATGGGGATCTGACAGCGCCATTTCGTCGGCGGCGTTCGCCTATCTGCGGGCCAGCGTAGAAGGCTGGGGGTTTGGCCCCGCATGGCGCGTGCTTGGCCTTCTCGGCATGGCCTCCGGCGTTCTCTACGCCATTGCGGTGAAGATCAACGGGGCGGGAATGATGTGGACGCCTATCGTGCGCGGGACCACGTGCGTCGGGGCCGTCATCTTCTACGCGAACCTTGTCTATTCAATCATGCAGGTCCAACCATCAAGCACAGGCGTCTATAGTTACGCGACCATTTCCGTCTTCTACGCCTGCTTGTTCGTCGCGAACCTCGACCGTTTCGCAGTGTCTCTTGTACTGATTTGGGAACGGCTTCGTGGACTGGATACCTGATGCAATTTCAGCGTTTG
>NZ_LWGH01000421.1:0-26204 GCF_001635395.1 Sulfitobacter sp. HI0129
AGGCGCTGACGCAGGTCTGCGCCCATGTGCTGGGCAATGACGCCGCCGTAGGCTTCGCCGGATCGCAGGGTCATTTCGAACTGAACGTCTACAAGCCCATGATGGCCTACAACGTGCTGCAATCCATGCAGCTTCTGGGCGATGCCAGCGTGGCCTTCACCGACAACCTGATCGACGGATTGCAGGCCGATGCCGACCGGATCGAAAAACTGATGCGTGAATCGTTGATGCTGGTGACGGCGCTCGCGCCCGAAATCGGATACGACAACGCCACCAAGGTCGCGAAGACGGCGCACAGGAACGGCACCACCCTGAAGGAAGAGGCCATCGCCCTCGGCTTCGTGGATGCCGAAACCTTCGAACGCGTGGTGCGGCCCGAGAACATGATTGGCCCGAAGTCATGAGCGCGCCCATCAACCTCAACAAGATCAAGAAAGAGCGCAACCGCGCCTCCCGCCGCGCCCGCGCGGATGAGAACGCGGTGCAGTTTGGCCAGACCAAGGCGCAGAAAGACTTGCTAAGGGCGCGGGCCGAACAGATCGCGCGCAATCTGGAAGGTCACAGGCTGGACACCGACAAGAAAGAAGGATGACGGGCAGGCCCGTCAAACATTCGGTGACCTTGCGGGGTCACCGGACGTCCATCTCGCTCGAAGCGGCGTTCTGGGACGAATTGCGCAAGATCGCCGCGCGCAGGGATCTGCCGATCAATGCGCTGGTGGCAGAGATCGACGAAGCGCGAGAGATGGATACCGGGCTGGCCTCGGCGATCCGGGTTTACATCCTGTCGGACCTGCGCGCGCAGGTAGCGGAGCGGGACTGACCCCGCTTCGCCCTGCCCCGCCGCCGATCAGGCGATGGAGGCGCGGTAGATCTTGTCGATATTCGCACCCAGCGCATCGTCGAACTCGGCATCCGACATCTTGACGTTCAGCCCTTCGGTCAGCGCCCGGCTGAAGCTGGCGATCATCTTGTGGTTCTCGGCCAGTTTTTCGCAGGCTTCCGCGGTCGAATAGCCGCCCGACAGCGCCACGACACGCAGGACGTTGGGCATATCCGCCAGCGCGTCATAGCGGCCCGGCACATCCGGAATGGTCAGTTTCAGCATCACCATCTCGCCTTCCGGCAGGGCGCGGATATGCTTGAGCAATTCACGCTCCAGCATCTCTTCGGCTTCGTTCTTGGAGTTTGAATCGATGCTGACTTCGGGTTCGATGATGGGAACCAGACCTGCCTTGCAGACCGCCTTGGCCACCTCGAACTGCTGGGCGACGACGGCGCCGATCCCGCTTTCGTTCGCCTCGTGGATGACCGAACGTTCCTTCGTTCCGAAGATACCGGCCTTTTTCGCGCGTTCCAGCAGAACATCAAGCTCCGGCATGGGCTTCATCAGCTGGACGCCGTTTGCCGTATCCTTGAGGCCCTTGTCGATCTTCAGGAAAGGCACCACCCCCCGGTCCTGCCAGAGCAATTCAGCCACCGGCTTACCGTCAATCTCGGCATCCATCGTCCGCTCGAAGAGGATCGCGCCGATCACCTTGTCGGATGTGAAATCGCGGGATTTGATGATGCGGGCGCGCATGTCGTGCATGGCGGCGAACATCTCTTCCTCGCCGTCGTAGTCTTCGGACGTCACGCCATAAAGGCCGAGCGCCTTGGGGGTGGAGCCACCCGATTGATCCAGTGCCGCGATGAACCCCTTGCCCGTTTCCATCTGCTGCTTCTGTGTTTCGTCAATCGTCATGGTTGCCCCGTACTACCTGATTCCGTTCCGCATCTGTCTAATTCAATCGCAGCCGCGATGATAGAACCTACCGGCGTTCGAAACGTAACCAGATGCCCTTGTCTGACCGAACCGTCAGATGCGCCACGGGAACGGGGCGGCGGCCTTCCACCGGGTGGACCGAAAAATCGCGAAGGATGCGCGCCAGCAGCAGGGGGCCTTCGATCATGGCAAATCCTGCCCCCGGACAGACGCGCGCGCCCGCGGAAAAGGGGATAAACGCCTCGCGCTGGCAGGTCTGGCCGTTGGGGGTGCCCCAGCGGGCGGGATCGAACCCGTCAGGGTCTTCCCACAGGCGATTGTGGCGGTGCAGGTGCCACGGGCTCAGCACGACCTGCGCGCCCGGCTCCACCTTCCGCTCGCGGAACTCTTCGGGGCAGGTCGTTTCCCGCACCATCATCGGCACGGGCGGGTAAAGCCGCAGGGTTTCGCGAAACACATCGCGCGTGTCCTTCAGGCGTGAGATGAGCGCGAAGTCGGGCCGGTCGAGCTGTTGCGCCTCTGCTGCGACACGCGCCTGCCAGTCGGGATGCGTGGCAATCAGGTACAGCGCCCATGCAAGGGCCGAGGCGCTGGTTTCGTGCCCCGCGAGAAAGAAGATCGCGACCTGATCCACCATTTCGGGCGTATCGAACTTCTCGCCGCTCTCGGGGTCCGCCGTCGACATGATCTNGGTCGCAAGATCGTCGGGCGCGGTGCCGGCGGCGATTTGCGCCATCCGTTCGCGCGTGAGATCGGTGATCAGCCTGCGGATGCGCTTCGCGGCCCGCCGCGTCGCGCGGGAAAACAGCCGCGGCATCCAGCGCGGGAGGGGGATAAAGGCCCCGAGGTTGAGCAGCGGCTGGCTGCGCTGATAGGTCTTGAACTCCGCAAACACCTCCCGCGCGATGCGGTGTTCGATGGGGATCGAAAACAGGGTGCGAAAAATCACGTCCGCCGCGGCATGGCTCGTCTCCGCTTCCACCTCGACGGGGCGTCCGCAAAGCGGCCCGATCCGCTCCACCGCCGCATCCGCCGCACCCCACATGGCAGCATAGGTTTCCCGCAGGCGCCCGCCCTCGAAGGCCGGGTCGATGATCCGGCGCTGCCGCTTCCACCTGTCGCCATTGGTTAGAAAGACCGAGTCCCCCAGCAGCGGGCGCAGACCTTCGCCGATACGGTCGGATTTGGGGAAATCGTCAGGCCGCTCGCGCAGGACCGTTCTGACCAGTTCGGGCTGATTGATCATGTAGCTGCGGAAGAACGGCGTACGGAACTCCGCCATCCACGCGCGGTAAAGCCGGGCGGGCTGGGCCGAGAGGATATCGCTGCGAAAGAGGCGCGCATACTGGAAAAGCGACACCTTCTCGGCGCGCGAAGGCGGCTTCGGCGGCTGGGTCATGCCGCGACGGAGGTGTATTTGCTGACCGCCCGGTCGATGCGTGAGCGGGAGGGCGCGCGCCCGGCATAGCGCGCCGCCAGCGTCTTCGGCCCTGCCGTGATCTGGAAGTAGTCGTAATCCTTTGGCCGGTCGAACGCGCAGAGATACTGGAAATGCAGGCGGAAAAACCGCCAGCGCAATTCCTTCCAGCGTTCGCGCGAGAGGCTTTGCGTAAACGCCGCCGAAAATACCAGCGGCCAGCGCTTGTTTTCCGGCGCCACACCCGACACCGCGACCGGATCGCAGAGCGCAAAGGCACATCCGTCCCCCGGGGCCGTGACGTCCACCCACGTCAGTTCGTCGCGCGCCGAAAGATAACGCAGATCGTTGCGCAGCCGCTCCGCCCGGGGCAGGAACGAGACCATCGGCACCACCTGCCCCAGCGACAGGAACGCCAGGGCCGGGCCATCCTGCGGCAACCGGCCATCGCGCAGCAGGTCGGCAAGGATGGAGACCGCCAGATGCGCGCCGGAGGAATGGCCAACGATCAGCACCTCCTCCACGTCATCGCGCATGGCTTCGGCGATGTCGTCGGCGAACCGGGCCATCCGCTCCTCAAGCTCGGGTGGATTGGCCCCCATGGAAGCCGCCGAATAGGCGTAATCGTGCATCAGGTAATAGGCAAAGAACTTGCCGTCCTTGCGCTTGAACCACGACAGCACGGCCCAGCCCGCGAGCACGCCAAGCCCCAGCGTGACTGCCAAAAGCAGCAGGCGCCCCGCCCCCTTGACATCACCCCCCAACGCGCTGAGGCCGAACACCAGAACCGTTTGCAGGACGCGATGCACAGCCCAGCCCACCAGCAGGGCCAGCCCGAGTTGCAAAAGCAGCATCCCCACTGGATAGAGCGCCGCGATGACTGGCCCCTTGCGCAGCTTCATCAGCCGCCAGAGCGCGCCGGACCCGATATAGGCCCAGGCCGTGCGCAGCAGTTGCAAATAGGTGGCGGGGATCGAATTGCTCATGCTGTCGCGCACGATGTCGGACCAGACCAGAACCTCGACATCGCTGCGGACCTGCCGATGCTCGATCATGGCCTCGACTGTCCAGCCGTAGTTGCGCGGGGTCTTGCGGGGTTTCAGCGCCAGATCGTAACCGCTGATCCCGGCCTGCGCGCGGCCTTCCTTGCGATAGAGCTCCCGGTAGCGCCGGGGATGAATGGGGTCGTAGCCGGGGATGTAGAACACCCGGCGCCGCCTGACGGTCTGATCCCGATTCTCTGCCATGCCGTTCCCTGCCTTGCGCGCAGTCTAACGGCCCTTTCCGGCGAGAGTAAGGCGTCAGCCGAGGCTGCCGAGCGCGGGGAAGTTTTCCAAGAGCCAGAAAGAGAAGGTGCTGAAAGCCCCCGTGACCAGGGCAAGTCCCACGATGATCAGCAGAATGCCCATGATACGCTCGATCAGCTTCATGTGAGGCTTGATGCGGTTCATGAAGCCAAGCGCGCGGGTGATGAACATGGCCGCCAGAAGGAAGGGAATGCCCAGCCCCGCGGCATAGATCCCCAGCAAAAGCGTACCCCGCGCCACGGAAGCCTCCGACGCGGCGAGCGACAGGATCGCGCCCAGTTGCGGACCGATGCAGGGCGTCCAGCCAAAAGCGAAGGCCAGCCCCAGCAGATAGGCCCCGAAGGACGACCCGCCCTGATCGCCCGCCTCCAGCCGCGCCTCCTGATCGAGGAAGGGCACCCGGATGACACCGAGGAAATGCAGCCCGAAGACAATCACCACGAGGCCCGAAATACGCGCGAAAAGAACCTGATTTTGCAGGAAGAACGCCCCGAAGGCCGAGGCGGTGAACCCCAGCAGCAAGAACACCGTGCTGAGCCCCAGTACGAAGAAACAGGCCGCGACCACGGCGCGGGTGCGGGCGGCGCGCTGGCTCGACATGTCGTTGAGGGACACGCCGCTCATATAGGCGAGGTAGGGCGGAACGATGGGCAGCACACAGGGGCTGAGGAAGCTGATGACGCCCGCCACCAGCGCCACGAGCATCGCGGGAAGCAGCCCCGCATCGATGATTTCTATGCCAAACATGGTCCCGGGTTAGCCGGAATGACGCCCGCCGTCACGTGCCAGTTTGTCACAAGGCTGTGGACGGCTTGAAACAACTGTCCTATCTCCGCCTGCATGACACGCCATGATCTCGATGCCACAGGGCTGCTTTGCCCCCTGCCCGTTCTGAAAGCACGCAAGCGTCTTATGGCGCTGGAACCGGGCGATTTGCTGGTGCTGCGGTCGGACGATCCGGCGGCCATCATCGACGTGCCGCATTTCTGCGCGGAGGCCGGGCATGCCCTGCTGTCCCAGCGGGATGAAGCGGGCGTCGCCATCTACGAAATTCGCAAGGGCGGTTGAAACGCCGTCGCGGTCGAGCCTTCCGGCAAAACTGAAAGGGCGGGCCATTGGCCCGCCCCTGTTGTTTCGGGCCTCAGCCCCCCAGTGACCACCAGCCGCGCCGCTTGGGCTTTGGCTTGGTGTCCGCCTCCGGTTCGGCTTCCGCCGCCGGTTCGGGCGCGGGTTCCGGTTCGGGCGTGGCCTCCGGCTCAGCTGCCGGTGCCGCTTCTGGCTGGGGTTCTGCCGGGTCGATGGAGCGGATCTGCGCTTCGGCCACCGGTTCGGGGGTGGCTTGGGCCTGCGTCGGCTCCGACGTCACGGTCTCAGCCGGTGCCGGGTCGGCTGCGGGTGCCGCATCCTCGGAAGCGGCAGGCGCATCCGTATTCTGCGCCTCGGCATCCGCCTTTGCGGGCTTCGCCTTGCTGCTGCGGGACCGGCGGGCGGGCTTCTTGGGCTTCTCCTCTTCGGATGAAGCCTCTGCAGAAGCATCCCCCTGATCCGCCGTTTCGTCGGCGGCGTCGGACTTGCGCTTGCGCGAGCGTTTGGGCTTGGCCTCTGCCTCTGCCGGGGTGGCCTCCTCGCTTTCTTCGGTCTTCGGCTTGGCGCGGGACCTGCTGCGGCTTGTGGGCTTCGCCTTGGGCTTGTCGCCTTCAGCGGCATCCGGCGTCACTTCGGCGTCATCTTTCGGAGCCTCCGCCGCAGTCGCATCACCCTGCTGCTTTTCAGCGACAGCATCCTGCTTGCGATCGGGTTCGCCGCGATCTTTCGACCCACCGTTGCCGTTGTCGCCGTTCTGATCCCCGTTCTGATCGTCAGACTTGCCACCACGACCCCGCCGACGACGGCGGCGCCGCTTCTTGGGCTTCTGTTCGCCGTTGTCACTATTGCCGCTGTCGTTGTTGCCGTTGCCGTTGTCATCTTCGGCATCAGCGGCGTCTTCGTCCGTGCTGTCGGCTTCATCCTCGTCGATCTGGTCCATCAGCGAGGTATCGACGGACACCACATGGGCAGGTGCCACCGGCACGCTGCGCGTCGCGGTCTTGAACTTCTCCATCGAGAAGTCGGGGCTGACCAGATGGGGGTCGCCCTCGATCCGCACGGAAAGGCCATAGCGCTGTTCGATCTGGGCGATATGTTCGCGCTTCTGGTTCATCAGATAGTTCGCGATGCCCACCGGGCATTTGATCAGCACTTCGCGGGACCGGCGGCGGGTACCCTCCTCTTCGATCTGACGGATGATCGACAGCGCGAGGTTGTCGTCCGACCGGATCAGCCCGGTGCCGTGGCAGGCCTGACAGGGCTGCGTCGTCGCCTCGATCATGCCGGGGCGCAGGCGCTGGCGGCTCATTTCCATCAGGCCGAAGCCGGAAATGCGACCCACCTGAATACGCGCACGGTCGGTCTTGAGCTTTTCCTTCATGCGCTTTTCGACGGCGGCGTTGTTGCGCCGTTCGTCCATGTCGATGAAGTCGATCACGATGAGACCGGCGAGGTCGCGCAGACGCAACTGGCGCACGACTTCGTCCGCCGCTTCGAGGTTGGTCTTGAGCGCGGTCTGCTCGATCGAGCCTTCTTTGGTGGCCCGGCCGGAGTTCACGTCGACCGCGACCAGTGCCTCGGTCACGCCGATCACGATATAGCCGCCCGAGGGCAACTGGACCGTGGGGTTGAACATGCCGGAAAGATAGCTTTCCACCTGATAGCGCGCGAAAAGCGGCAAGCCTTCGGAATAGAGTTTCACGTTTTTCGCATGGGACGGCATGATCATCTTCATGAAGTCCTTGGCAATGCGGTAGCCGCGCTCGCCCTCGACGAAGACCTCGTCGATCTCGCGGTTGTAGAGGTCGCGGATCGACCGTTTGATCAGGTCGCCTTCCTCGTAGATCTTCGCCGGCGCGATGGATTTCAGCGTCAACTCGCGGATTTGCTCCCACAGGCGCTGAAGGTATTCGTAGTCGCGCTTGATCTCGGCCTTGGTGCGCTTGGCACCCGCCGTCCGCACGATGAGACCGGCCCCCGTGGGCACCTTGATCTCGTTCGCGATCTCTTTCAGCTTCTTGCGGTCCGCCGCATTCGTGATCTTGCGGGAAATGCCGCCGCCCCGGGCGGTGTTGGGCATCAGCACGCAATAGCGCCCGGCAAGGCTGAGATAGGTCGTCAGCGCCGCACCCTTGTTACCGCGCTCTTCCTTCACGACCTGCACCAGCAGGATCTGGCGGACCTTCACGACCTCCTGAATCTTGTAGCGGCGCGGACGCGGCTTGCGGACCGGGCGGATGTCTTCGCTGTCGTCTTCCTCGGCGACGGATTCGATGCTTTCGTCCTTGCGGGCGGCATCGGCGACGCTGCTGTCGTCTTCGTCGTCATCATCCTCATCGGAATCGCCGTTTGCCGCGCGGTCTGCCCGCCCGGATGGCTTTGCGTCCGTGTCGTCCGATCCGGCATCCGTATCGTCTTCGGGTTCCTCGACCGGGGTCTCTCCGACCCGCTCCATCGGAGAAGACCCTTCTTCGGTCTCGTCATCCTCTCCCAGATCGACAGTTTCCATGCCCTTGATCTCGGTGGAGGTCACCGCATCGTCGGCGTTGGTATCTTCGGCCTTGCTGCGTGAGCCGCGGGAACGGGTACGCCGCTTGGGCTTTTCCTTGTCGTCGTCGTCGTCCTTGGCGGCCTGTGCCTCGGCATAGGCGCGCTCTTCCTCCAGCAGGGCCTGCCGGTCGGCGACGGGGATCTGGTAGTAGTCGGGATGAATTTCCGAAAAGGCGAGGAAACCGTGGCGATTGCCGCCGTAGTCAACGAAGGCCGCCTGCAGCGACGGCTCTACGCGGGTTACCTTGGCGAGATAGATATTCCCGGCGAGCTGGCGCCGGTTCTCGGATTCGAAGTCGAACTCCTCGACCTTGTTTCCGTCCACCACGACCACGCGCGTCTCTTCCGCGTGGGTGGCATCGATAAGCATTTTCTTAGGCATAAATCCATTGTGCACAGACCGGCCGGCGGGCCCCCGGGGGGTGCCTCGCGCTGCGGGATGTGTCTTGTCAGGGCGACGAGGGACGCGGCAACAGGCAAGGCCGTACCGGCTCTTGTCTGTTCGCTCATGGCATCTGCACGCGTCATCGCGGTTCTTCTCCGACGCGGTACGGGGGGTACACCCTCGTCCGCATCCATTCATTAGCTGCGCCTTGTCGGGGTATCCCTCGCAAAGTGTCAGCGGTTCTTCGGCCGTCACCGGCCCAATCGGTCCGACCCGCAACCCATGCGGCTGCTGCGATCGGCGAAACTCTCACTAGTCGGCCCGCGTTTGGCGCGCGGCACGACCTCGGACTGCAGTTAAGGGGTTTGGGGTGCGAAAGACAATGGTCAATCGCTTATGAGGGCCGGAATGGCGAAAATGCGGGGGCTCGCTTGACAAGCGGAAGGGCCTTGGAAAAAGTTCACCGAAGGGCGCAGAACGCACCCTTTTGCTCGATATTTCCATCCGCAACGGATGGCTCCCGCATATTGAAGGACTGCCCCATGCCGCTTTTCACCCGCTCGATTTCCGCCCTTGCCCTTTCGCTCGGAGGGCTTGCAGGGTGCGATGAAATGGCGTTGGCGGACGATCCGGCGGCACTGGCCGAACTGCGCACGCATAAATCCTGCATCGCGGCGGTAGAGCAGCATACCGGCGTTAGCGGCGGCACGATCAACCGGACCATCCCCATCGTCGAGACGAACCAGTATGTCATCGACCTGCCGGGCGGTGCGCCGAAATGGACCTGCTACACCGATGCCGAAGGCAAGGCGCGCGAATTGATCCTGACCCGGCTGGGCACCTCTGCAGGCTGACGCCGGCGCCCATCTGGGCACCGGCAGCCCGGCACAGTCAGAGGTAATCTGACCGCTGCAAAGCGTATTTCGCCATCTTCTCGTTCAGGGTTCGGCGTGGCAGGCAGAGTTCGTCCATCACGCTGGCAATGGACCCCTTGTGGCGGCGCATCGTGTTGTCGATCAGCATCCGTTCGAACGCCTCGACATATTCCTTGAGCGGCTTGCCCTCGGTCGTCATGACGGGCTGCATGTCATCATGGTCCGACATCAGAAGGGAGGCGATGGTGCCCGAACCCCGGCGCGATTGCAGCACCGCGCGTTCCGCCACGTTGATCAACTGGCGCACGTTGCCGGGCCAGGGCGCCTGCAGAAGCTGGGCGGCCTCCTGCGCGCTCACCTGGGGCGAGTCGCAGCCATATTCATCGGCAAACTGCTCGCTGAGGCGGGTAAAGAGCGTCAGAATATCCTCCCCCCGCTGGCGCAGCGGCGGCACGGTGATACGCAGGGCGGCAAGCCGGTAGAAAAGGTCGGATCGCAGCGCGTCCTCCGACGTGCGGCCAGCCTCCTGAAGGTTGGAGATGGCGACGATCCGGGTTTCTGCCGGGGTGCCCTGTTCGTTGATGACGCTCAGCAGCCGAGCCTGCAGTGTTTCGGACAGCGCCTCGATGTCTTCGAGCACAAGTGTCCCGCCGCGGGCCTCTTCGATGGCGGGAAGCTGCGCGTCCTCGGGCTGCATGGGGCCGAAGAGGCGCTTGGACAGCGTGTTTTCTTCCAGTGCGCCGCAGCTTACCAGTACGAACTTCTTGCCCGCCCGGCTGCCCACCGCATGCAGCGCATGAGCCACCAGCGTCTTGCCGGTGCCGGTTTCCCCGTCGATCAGCACATGACCGTCCGCCTGACCGAGATCAAGGATATCTTCGCGCAACCGCTCCATCACCGGGCTCTGACCGATGAGCTTTTTCATCAGCTGGCCGCCATCCGACAGTTCGCGGCGCAGCGCGCGGTTGTCCATGACCAGACGGCGGGCATTGGTCGCCTTCTTGGCCAGTTCGCTCATCCGGTCGGGGTTGAACGGCTTTTCGAGGAAATCGAAGGCCCCTACCCGCATCGCTTCGACGGCCATGGGCACATCGCCGTGGCCGGTGATCATGATGACCGGCAGCGCGCTGTCGCTGCCCATGAGCTTTTTAAGAAACTGCATGCCGTCCATTCCCGGCATCTTGATGTCCGAGATGACGATGCCGGGATAATCGGGACCGAGAATCTTGAGCGCATCTTCAGCGCTGGCGAATGTTTCGGTGTCATACCCCGAAAGCGCCAGCCACTGGCTGATGGATTGACGCATATCCTGTTCGTCGTCGACGATCGCGATTTTCATAGCCTGAGCCATTGTCTTTACTCCGCCGCCTGGGAGGCGGTCCCTGTGCCCTCTATGGGCAATTGCATTTCGAAGACCGCGCCGCCGTTCTGGCCATTCCGCGCGGTCAACCGACCCCCGAGATCGTTCACGATCCCCGAGGAAATGGCCAAGCCGAGCCCGACGCCATCGCCGGGTTGCTTGGTCGTGTAGAAGGGTTCGAACAGCTGATCGAGGTTTTCGATCCCCGGACCGTTGTCCCGTACCGTCAAGGTCGCCGTCTCTCCTGCTGAAAGTATAATGTCCACCTGCGGATTGCGTTCCGATTTGGTGGCATCCAATGCGTTGCGCAACAGGTTGACCATCACTTGTTCGATCCGCATGCGGTCCCCCGTCACGATGACGGGCTGTTCGGGCAGGATCCGGCTGATCTGGACCTGCCGCTGGCGCAACTGTGGCTCCATCATGGATAGGGACGAGGCCAGCGCAGCACCCATGTCCACGGGGGAGAACGCCTCCTGCCCCTTGCGGGCATAGGATTTGAGCTGCCGGGTGATGGCACCCATCCGCTCGATCAGGTCGTCGATACGGCCAAAGGAGGACAGTGCCTCCTCCGGGCGGTTGCGGCGCAGCAAAAGGCGCGCGCCGGCAAGATAGGTCTTCATCGCGGCGAGCGGCTGGTTCAACTCATGGCTGACGGCGGCGGACATTTCGCCCAAGGCGGCCAGTTTGCTCGACTGTTCCAGCGTCTGTTCGGCCACGGCGAGCGTTTCCTGAACGCGCTTGCGCTCCGCGATTTCACGCTGCAGCGCCTGATTGAGCGCGCGCAGCTTCGCCGATTCCCGCTGGAAAATGGCAAGACGGCCTGCGGTGCGGCGGCTGAGGGCGTAAAAAGTCAGCGCCAGCAGAATGGCAAACCCCATCACCTCCAGCGCCAATACGCCGTTCACCTTTTCGCGGACGGATTCATAGGTGGTAAAGCTGACCATTCGCCAGCCACGGAACGGGATGCGGTTTTCCAGCCGCATCACCGCCTCGCCCTGCAGATAGGCATCCGGCGGCAGGGCCGTCCAGTCGGCGGTGGCCTTGATCGCGCGTTCGATCGCGTTTTGCGGCGTATGATTGGCCAGTGCTTCCTTTTCCGTCAGCCCACGCCAGCGCGGGGCGGTGGCCAGAATGATCTCCCCATTGCTTTCCGTTACGATCACGGCATCGGAAATACCGGCCCAGGCGCGTTCGAATTTCTGCAGGTCGACCTCTGCCGCGATCACGCCCAGCGTGGTGCCGCCTTCCTGAATGCGGCGCGAATAGAGAAACCGGTAGCCTGCGCTTTCTCGCTTGATCACGCTGAAGATCGTGGCGTTGGAGCGGATGGCATCCACGAAATAGGGCTCCGACCGATGCTGGGAGCCGAGGCGGTTGCGGTCGGTCGCGGCCACGATGCGTCCGTCGATGTCGTAGAGCATGAGGGAGGCGGCCCCGATTTCTTCCACGAAAGAGATAAGCCGCTGGGTGGAAAGCGAATAATCCGCCGATTGCAGGGCCGCGATCAGCGTCGGATCACGCGCCAGCAGTTGCGGCACGATGGCGTTCTGGCGCAGTTCGGCCAGCAGATTCCCGCTGTAGAGTGCTATCCGCAGTTCCGCCCGGTTGCGCGTGCTGTCGGTGAACCGGTCGGTCAGCAGCTTGTTGGTGACGGAGATCGTCACCGCCGCGACGACAAGCAGGAAACCCACAGCCAGACGCACCCGCCAACCGACGGTCGTCCGGGGCCCAGCGGAGGGTTGTGATGTTTTCATGAGACCAATCTACGCCCCGGGGCGGGTCTACTCAAGTCAGGCGGCGACAAGCGCCCCGGCCAGCGCCGCAAAGAGCGCCTTGCCGTCGGTGCCGCCATGGGCCGCATCCGCCGCCCGTTCGGGATGCGGCATCATGCCGAGAACCCGCCGGTTTTCCGACAGGATGCCCGCGATGTCATCCTGCGCGCCGTTCAGCGGACGGGAATAGCGGAAGGCCACGCGATCACTATCGCGCAAGCCTGCGAGCGTGTCGGGATCAGCGAAGTAGTTGCCATCGTGATGCGCCACGGGAATGGCGATTTCCTGCCCCCGGGCATAGTCGGCAGTAAACGCGCTGTCGGTGGTTTCGACGCGCAGGCCCACGGTCCGGCAGATGTATTTCAGACCCGCGTTGCGCAGCAGCGCCCCGGGCAGCAAACCGGTTTCCGTCAGCACCTGAAACCCGTTGCAGACCCCCAGCACATAACCGCCCCGCTCCGCATGGGCCGCCACGGCCCGGCAGATGGGGGAATTGGCTGCAATCGCACCGCAGCGCAGGTAGTCGCCGTAGGAAAAGCCGCCCGGCACACCGACCACGTCGATATTGTCGGGCAGGGCGCTGTCCTTGTGCCAGACCATCGAAACCTCGGCCCCGGCGGCGCGGAAGGCCACGGCCATGTCGCGGTCGCAGTTCGATCCGGGAAAGACGATGACAGCGGCGCGCATCAGCCCATCTCCACCGCGTAGGATTCGATCACAGTATTGGCGAGCAGCTTCTCGCACATGGCGTTTACCTCGGCCTCGGTGGTGCCGTCTGCGAGGTCCAGTTCGATGACCTTGCCCTGCCGGACCCCGTTGACCCCCGCAAAGCCGAGCGATCCGAGCGCATGGCGCACCGCCTCCCCCTGCGGATCGAGCACTCCGTTCTTGAGCATGACATGCACGCGAGCCTTCATGGATCGTCCCCTTCGTTCCGGGTCTCAGTTGATGAGCGTGGGCTTGGTAATCGGCGCCGCGTTCTTGGGCATGACACCCAGCCGCGTCGCCACTTCGGTATAGGCGTCAGTCAGGGAACCGAGATCGCGGCGGAACACGTCCTTGTCGAGCTTCTGACCGGTTTCCATGTCCCACAGGCGGCAGCTGTCCGGGCTGATCTCATCGGCCACGATAAGCCGCTGGAAATCGCCGTCATAGACGCGCCCGATCTCGATCTTGAAGTCCACAAGGCGGATCCCCACGGCCATCATCACCCCGGAGAGGAAATCATTGACCCTGAGCGCGAGGCTCAGGATGTCGTCCATGTCCTGCTGGCTTGCCCATCCGAAGGCGGCGATATGCTCCTCCGTGACCAGTGGATCACCAAGCGAATCGTCCTTGTAGCAATATTCAACGATCGGGCGCGGCAGTTGTGTGCCCTCGTCGATGCCCAGGCGTTTGGACATTGATCCTGCGGCGAAATTACGCACGATCACTTCCAGCGGAATGATCTCCACCTGCCGGACAAGCTGTTCGCGCATGTTCAGGCGGCGGATGAAATGCGTGGGCACGCCGATCTGGTTGAGTCCGGTCATGAAAAATTCGCTGAGCCGGTTGTTCAGCACGCCCTTGCCTTCGATCACGTCTTTCTTCTGCGCATTGAAAGCGGTCGCGTCATCCTTGAAATACTGGACGATCGTGCCCGGCTCGGGACCTTCGTACAGGATCTTCGCCTTGCCTTCGTAGATCTTCTTGCGCCGGGCCATGGGCGTCCTTTCCGCTGGGGCCGGGGAAGCTCCCGCGGCACTTGCGCACCTCATAGTGCAAGCCCCCCCTTCCTGCAAGCAGCCCGGTCGAGGGTGGCAGAACGCATGAGGGATCAACCTCCGGTATTACCGAGACCTGCAGGCTCACCCTTGTACAGAGCGCGCGGACACCGCATATCCAAAGGGAAGACACCGGACGAAGGAACCCCGCCATGACCACATTCGACGATCGCGAACGCAGTTTCGAGAACAAATTTGCCCATGACGCCGAGATGCAGTTCAAGGCCGAGGCCCGCCGCAACAAGCTCTTGGGTCTCTGGGCCGCGGACCTTCTGGGCAAGACCGGCGACGAGGCAGCCGCTTATGCCCGTGACGTCGTCAAAGCCGACTTCGAGGAAGCCGGGGACGAGGACGTCTATCGCAAGGTCTCCGGCGATCTGGGCGACAAGGCCGATGAGGCTACCATTCGCGGCAAGATGCTTAGCCTGATGGCCGAGGCGAAGGCCCAGCTGATGGCCGAAATCGATTAACCCGTCGCGGGTGGCCGCGGGCCACCCTCCCCCCTGCCCGCCTCATGACGAGTTGCGGCGAATGCGCTTGCGCTCCCGCGGCGCTTCGTGAAATCAGGCGCAAAACACGTCAGGAGCGCATCATGTCCGACATTCTCAACGAATTGCTGGCCCAGCGGGGCGTGCTGCTGGCCGATGGCGCCACGGGCACCAACCTGTTCAACATGGGGCTGATGTCCGGTGACGCGCCCGAATTGTGGAACACCGACGAGCCGCAGAAGATCATCGCGCTTTATCGCGGCGCGGTGGACGCGGGCAGCGACCTGTTCCTGACCAACAGCTTCGGCGCCAATGCCGCGCGCCTGAAACTGCATGAGGCCGAGAAGCGCGTGCATGAACTGAGCCGCGTGGCGGCAGAACTGGGCCGCGAGGTGGCCGACAAGGCGGAGCGCAAGGTGATCGTCGCCGGTTCCGTCGGACCGACTGGCGAGATCATGGAACCCGTGGGCGCGCTTTCCCATGCGCTGGCGGTCGAGATGTTCCATGAAACGGCGGACGGGCTGAAGGCCGGGGGCGCAGACATCGGCTGGCTGGAAACCATCAGCGCGCCCGAAGAATACCGCGCCGCTGCCGAAGGTTTCGCGCTGGCGGGCTTGCCGTGGTGCGGCACCATGAGCTTTGACACGGCGGGCCGTACCATGATGGGCGTCACCAGCGAAGCGATGGTCGACATGGTGCATGCGCTCGATAACACGCCGCTGGCCTACGGGGCGAACTGCGGCACCGGTTCGTCGGACCTCTTGCGCACCCTGCTGGGCTTTGCCGCGAAGGAAGACAAGCTGCCGCTCATCGCCAAGGGCAACGCGGGCATCCCGAAATATCACGACGGGCATATCCACTACAACGGCACCCCCGAATTGATGGCAGATTATGCCGTGATGGCCCGCGATTGCGGCGCCAGCATCATCGGCGGCTGCTGCGGGACCATGCCCGAACACCTGCGCCACATGCGCGAAGCGCTGGACACACGCCCCAGGGGAACAGCACCCGAATTGCCTGAAATCGTCGCCAAACTGGGCGATTTCTCCTCCGCCAGCGACGGCACGGACGGCGAAGGCCCGGTACGCGCGCCCCGGCGCGGACGGCGGCGCGGCTAGAACAGGCTGAGCTGCGCGGACTCGGGCTTCGGCGGGCGGAACAGATCGGTGCGCATGGGGGTGGCCCTTGCGTTCAATCCCAGCCGCCGCACGGCCACGTCGAAGCGCCGTGCGATCAATTCCGCATAGGGCCCTTCCCCCCGCATCCTGCGGTGCCAGGCCGAATCGTATTCCTTGCCCCCGTGCATTTCCCGCAACCGGGCCATGATCCGTTCTGCCCGGTTAGGATAATACTGCGCCAGCCAGTCCTGGACCAGCGGCGAAACCTCCCGCGGGAGGCGCAGCATGATCCAACTTGCGTGGCGCGCACCCGCTGCCTGCGCATCGGCAAGGATCGATTCCAGCTCCGGGTCCGTCAGCGCGGGGATGACGGGTGAAACCATGACCCGAACCGGCACGCCGGCCTCTGCCAGCCTGCGCATGGTCGCCAGACGCCGGGCCGGCGCGGGGGCGCGCGGCTCCATCAGGCGCGACAGCGCCGCGTCACGGGTCGTGACCGACAGGCCAACGCGGACTAGCCCCCGCCGGGCCATGTCCGACAGGATGTCGATATCGCGTTCGATCAGGCTGCCCTTGGTCACAATGGCGACGGGATGGCCCGCCTCGGCCAACACCTCCAGACAGCGGCGCATGATCCCATGCCGCTTTTCGATGGGCTGATAGGGGTCCGTGTTCGTCCCGATGGCAATGGGCGCCACTCGGTAGCTGCGCGCCGCCAGTTCGCGTTTCAGCACCTCCGGTGCATCGGGGCGTGCGACCAGCCGCGTTTCGAAATCCAGCCCCGGAGAAAGGCCCAGATAGGCATGGCTGGGCCGGGCGAAACAATAGACGCAGCCATGCTCGCACCCCCGGTAGGGATTGATCGAACGGTCGAAGGGAAGGTCGGGCGAACGGTTGTAGGTGATGATCCGCCGCGGGCGTTCCTCTGTCGTTTCGGTGCGCAGCATCGGCAGGGGCTCGTCCTCTTCACGCTGCCAGCCGTCGTCCACGACTTCCCGGCGGTGCCGCTCGAACCGGCCCGCGTGGTTGGTGCCCGCCGCACGACCGGCGATCCTGTATCTGCGGTCTTCGAAATCCATGAAGAAAAAATAGAACATTGCGCGAACATCGACAAGAGCATGCAGTGCGCGCCCTTCACTTCCCCGCGCCGATGGCCCTATCATGGCGGCGCCCACGTCGCGCAAAGTTCGGCCAGTGTCGCAAACTGTCTGACCTGCGCGTATGTAACGTGACAAAAGGACGCGAAAGCGATCCCGCGCAAAAGGAACGGCCATGTCCGAAGAAGACGAAATCATCCTGTCGGAACTCGACGACGAGGAACTTGTTCAGCAGATGTTCGACGACCTTTACGACGGTCTCAAGGAAGAGATCGAGGAAGGCGTGCGGATTCTGCTCGAGCGTGGCTGGGCCCCCTACGACATTCTGACAAAGGCGCTGGTGGGCGGCATGACCATCGTCGGCGCCGACTTCCGCGATGGCATCCTTTTCGTTCCCGAAGTTCTGCTGGCCGCCAACGCGATGAAAGGCGGCATGGCGATCCTGAAGCCGCTGCTGGCCGAAACCGGTGCGCCGCGGGTCGGCAAGATGGTGATCGGTACCGTGAAGGGCGACATTCACGACATCGGCAAGAACCTCGTGTCGATGATGATGGAAGGCGCCGGGTTCGAGGTCGTGGACCTCGGTATCAACAACGCGGTGGAGAAATACCTCGAAGCGCTGGAAAACGAGAAGCCGGAAATCCTCGGCATGTCCGCCCTGCTCACCACGACGATGCCTTACATGAAGGTCGTCATCGACACGATGGTCGAACAGGGGATCCGCGACGACTATATCGTTCTGGTGGGCGGCGCCCCGCTGAACGAGGAATTCGGCAAAGCCATCGGCGCGGACGCCTATTGCCGCGACGCCGCCGTTGCGGTGGAAACGGCCAAGGAATGGGTCGGTCGCAAGCACAACGCGATGTCCTCTTCCGCCTGAACCGGATAGGCGGGGGGCTGCAAAACGCGCCCCCCGTGCTTACCTTGGCAAGAGAAGGAGACGCATCATGCCGATACTCTATCTTGTCCTGCTCATTGCCGGTGTCATCTTCGCGGCCGGGCTAACCGTCTGCGTGGCGATGTTCGCCGGTGCCTCCGGCGGGGGCGCGTTCCTCGGCGTCTGGGCCGTGCCGCTCCTGCTTCTGCTCGCCCTTGGTGTCTACCTCATGCGTCGGCGGTCCGGATGACACTGTCCGATGCCACCCTCACGGATCGCGGCCTGCCGCTCGAAGCCGAGACTGGGCGCATCCTGCTGATCGCCTGCGGCGCGCTGGCACGGGAAATACTGGATCTGAAGGCCGCGAATGGCTGGACGCATCTGGACCTCACCTGCCTGCCCGCGAAATACCATCTCTACCCCGAAAAGATTACCGATGCCGTGCGGGCCGCCGTGGCACGCCACCGCGACAGCTATGACGAGATCTTCGTGGTCTATGCCGATTGCGGGACCGGCGGCACGTTGCAGGCGGCCTGCGACGAGTTGGGCGTGCAGATGATCGCAGGGCCGCATTGCTACAGTTTCTTCGAAGGCAACGACCGCTTCTCGGAAATCGCCGAGGATGAATTCACCGCCTTCTACCTGACCGATTTCCTCGTCCGGCAGTTCGACGCCTTCATCGTCAAGCCCATGGGCCTCGACCGGCATCCCGACCTGCGGGACATGTACTTCGGCAATTACGAAAAGCTGGTCTATCAGGCCCAGACGGACGATCCCGAACTGACCGCCAAGGCACGGCGCTGCGCCGAACGGTTGGGCCTGCGCTTTGAACGCAGGTTGACCGGCTACGGGGATCTCGAAACCTCGCTCGCGGCGCTGCGCTGACAGGCGCTGTGCCTCAGGCCGAAGAGGCGCTCTGCGCGGCGGTTTCGCGGATCCGCTCGATCATGGCGCGCAGCCCGTTGGACCGCTGCGCCGACAGGTGATCGTTGAGGCCGAGCCGTGCCATTTCGGCGCGGGCATCCAGCGCCACCACTTCCCGCGGGGTCAGCCCGTTATAAAGCTTGCGCAGCACGGCAATGAGGCCCGAGACGATCATCGCATCGCTCGCCCCGTCGAAATGCAGCTTGCCGTCATCGAATTGCGCGTGCAGCCAGACCTGAGAGGCGCAGCCCTCCACCTTGGTGGCCGGCACGCGCAGTGCTTCGGGCAGCGCGTCCATCGCCTTGCCCAGATCGATCACATGACGATAGCGGTCTTCCCAGTCGTCCAGAAACTCGAAATCCTCGACCAGCTCCTCGAAGGCTTCCTGCGCCATTTGCGGTCTCCTTCCATTTGCAGCGTCCGAGGCGTAGAACGCCGCCGCGCAAAGGTCCACCCCCTTCCCAAGCCCGGGCCGATAGGATAGTCAAACTTGCAGCAAGAACGAAAGCGGACCTATGCGCAAGACCCTGACACTCCTTTTGGTCGCAACCTTCGCATTGGGCGGTTGCAGCACGGTCCGCGATAGCCGGGTCAATCCGTTCAACTGGTTCGGATCTGCCCGTACCGCGCCGCCCCCCGTCCGCGAAGCGAGCCCGCAGACCAACCCGCTCATTCCTGAGTCCAACGGCCTCTTTTCGCGTCTGCGTGCCGAACCGGAAGAGGAATATCTTGGCCGGCCCTTCGATCAGGTAGCTGATCTGGTTGTCGAACCGGTTCCCGGCGGCGCCATCATCCGGGCAACGGGGGTGGCCGCGCGGCAGGGCATCTACGCGGTGCAGCTTACACCCGTGAACGAGGAAGAAGAACCGGTGGACGGTGTGCTGAGCTACCGGCTCGAAGGGATCCGCCCTGATTTCAATACACGTGTCGGCACGCAGCCTTCCCGCGAAGCGATCGCGGCGCGGAAAGTGACCGATCAGACGCTCGCGGGTGTGACGGCCATTCGCGTCGAAGGCCAGCGCAACGCGATTCTGGCCCGTCGCTGACCGCGCGTTCAGCGGGCTGAGCGAAACGGCTTTCTAAAGCTCCACGACCTTCACGTCGCTGCCGATGGCGGTCAGTGCGATTTCGCCCTCGCAGAGGCGCAGCGCGTCGTTTCCGAACACCTCCTGCCGCCAACCGTTGAGCGCGGGCACGTCGCGCAACCCCGCCGCGATGGCATCGAGGTCCGAGGCGGGCGCGATCAGCTTCGCTGCCACGCCGGCGCTTTCGGTCTTGGCCTTCAGCAAAACGCGCAGAAGGTCCGCCAGCGCAGGGTTCACCTGCAGCTTGTCGCGGCTTCGGTCGATCTTGGGCATATCGCCCGGCTTGCAGGCAACCCCCGCCTTGACCGCGCGCAGGATGCCGTCGGCAATCTCGCCCTTGCGGGCATCGCGCAGCAGCAGGCGGGCGCGGCCCAATTCCTCATATGTGGCGGGCTTCAGGCTCGCCAGTTCCACCAGCGCGTCATCCTTGTAAACCCGGTTGCGCGGAATGTTCCGCGACTGTGCGAGGCTTTCGCGAAAGGCGGCCAGTTCGCGCACGATGGCGAGGAACTTCGCCGAATTGGTCCGGGTCTTCACCCGCTTCCAGGCATCCTGCGGCGCGGTGACATAGGTATCGGGGTTGGTGAGCGTTTCCAGCTCTTCGGTGACCCAATGACCGCGCCCCGTCTCTTCGAGCCGGGCCGCGAGAAATTCGTAGATCTGGCGCAGGTGGGTGACATCGGCCAGCGCATATTTCTTCTGCGCCTCGGACAGGGGACGCCGGGACCAGTCCGTGAAACGCGATGTCTTGTCGAGCGACTGATGCGCAATCTTGCGCACCAGCGTCTCGTAGCCGACCTGCTCACCGAAGCCGCAGACCATGGCCGCCACCTGTGTGTCGAAAAGCGGTTCAGGAAAGACCTTCGCATCGACGAAGAAGATCTCCAGATCCTGACGGGCGGCGTGAAAGACCTTCACCACCGAGGTATCGCGGAAGAGATCGTAGAGCGGCTCCAGCGACAGGCCATCTGACAGCGGGTCCACCAGAACGGCGTTGCTATCGTCCTGCCCGGGCATCGCAAGCTGCACAAGGCAGAGTTTCGAATAATAGGTGCGTTCACGCAGGAACTCGGTATCCACGGTCACGTAGTCGTGGCGGGCCGCCTCCCGGCAAAACTCGGCGAGATCGGCTGTCGTCGTGATCGTTTTCATGAAGATCCTTCACTGGACGGGGAACCGCAATGGGCCTGTTGCATGCCTATATCAACCCCGCGGCCTTGACCAGTATGCAACCTATAGGTTCACGGGCCTGCGATCCCCCGCCGCGAAACGGCGCAGGACAGCAGGGTAAAGC
Organism: Sulfitobacter sp. HI0129; assembly: GCF_001635395.1. Taxonomy (NCBI): domain Bacteria; kingdom Pseudomonadati; phylum Pseudomonadota; class Alphaproteobacteria; order Rhodobacterales; family Roseobacteraceae; genus Sulfitobacter; species Sulfitobacter sp. HI0129. Next base: position 21,166 of record NZ_LWGH01000421.1, read on the forward strand.
TGATGTTCCCGTGTCAGGACACGCGCGGCCAGCGTATCGGGCGTATCGTCCGGCAACACGGGCACCCGCGCCTGCCCAAGGATGGGGCCATCGTCGAGTGCGGCGGTGACCTCATGCACCGTGCAGCCATGTTCGCGGTCCCCCGCCTCTATCGCGCGGGCATGGGTGTTGAGCCCGCGATAGAGCGGCAGCAGCGAAGGATGAATGTTGATCATCCGGCCCGCCCATGCGTCGGTGAAGCCCGCCGTCAGTTTGCGCATGAACCCGGCAAGGCAGATGATCTGCGGATCATGGGGCGCCAAGGCAGCCTGCAGCGCCGCCTCAAAGGCCGCGCGGTCGCCCGCGAAGGGGCGGTGGTCCACCACCTCGGTGGCGATGCCCTGCGCGCGGGCCCATGCGATACCCCCGGCTTCGGCGGTGTTGGACAGCACCACGCAGGGCCGTGCGGGGTGATCGCCTGTCATGTCCGACACCAGCGCCCGCATGTTCGAGCCGCCGCCGGAGATCAGAATGGCAACCCGTTGGGTCAAAGCAGGCTTCCGTGATAGCGCAGCCCCTCGCCCGCGACGATCCGGCCCGCCTCGAAGGCGGCATGGCCGTCTTCGGCGAAAGCCGCCTTCGCCGCATCGACCTTTTCGGCGGGAACGACGGCGATCATGCCGACGCCTGCATTGAAGGTCTTGAGCATTTCGGCTTGCTCCATGCCGCCGACCTCCGCCAGCCACTGGAACACGGGCGGAAGCGACCAGCTTCCCAGATCAATCTCGGCCCCCAGCCCTTCGGGGAGGACGCGCGGCAGATTTTCCGTCAGCCCGCCGCCGGTGATATGGGCCAGTGCGTTCACCGCATCGTCGCGCAAGGCGGCCACGGCCCCCTTGACGTAGAGCTTCGTGGGGATCAGCAGCGCCTCCCCCAGCGTGGTATCGGACCACGGGCAAGCATCGTTCCAGCCCAGCCCGCTGCGCTCCACGATGCGCCGCACGAGGCTGTAGCCGTTGGAATGCACCCCGGCGCTCGGCAGGGCGAGCAGCACGTCGCCCGCCTCTACATTGCGCGGCAGATCCCGCCCCCGCTCCATCGCGCCGACGGCAAAGCCAGCGAGATCGAAATCACCGCGCGCGTACATGCCCGGCATTTCAGCCGTCTCGCCCCCGATCAGGGCGCAACCCGACTGCGCGCAGCCTTCGGCGATGCTTTCGATGATCGCCGCCGCCTGATCCAGTTCCAGCTTGCCGGTCGCGAAATAGTCGAGAAAGAAGAGCGGCTCGGCCCCCTGACAGACAAGATCGTTGACGCACATCGCCACCAGATCGATGCCGATGCCCGATACATTGCCGGTGTCGATGGCGATGCGCAGCTTAGTACCCACACCGTCCGTAGCCGCCACCAGAACGGGGTCGGAATAGCCTGCCCCCTTGAGGTCGAAAAGCGCGCCGAAACCACCGAGGCCCGACATCACCCCGGGCCGGGCCGTGCGCTTTGCCGCGGGTTTGATCCGGTCGACCAGCGCATTGCCCGCGTCGATATCGACACCGGCATCGGCATAGGTCATCGCTGTCTTGGACGTCGTCATCGCAGGCTCCTTCGGGGCGGACAGAGGCGTTGCGCCGGGGTTAGTCGATCAACTCCGCCAGCGCAACGGCAAGTCTTGACGAAGCCCCCCGCGTTGCATACCCAAGCCCCGTGGCGGGCCTGTAGCTCAATTGGTTAGAGCAGAGCGCTCATAACGCTTTGGTTGCGGGTTCAAGTCCTGCCGGGCCTACCATGCCGTCACCTTCAGCTCCCGCTCCGCTCCAATGCAGCCGCGCGCATCTGCGACAGGGTGACACGCGGGGTCAGCGCCTCGGCCGAGACCACGAGGTCGAGCACCGCCCCATTGCCAGAAGCGCGCGCGCGTTCGAAAGCCGCCGCAAAGTCCTGCGTTTTCTCGACCCGTTCCGCGTGGAAACCATAGGCTTTGGCAAGTGCTACGAAATCGGGGTTCACGTCCATCTCGGTTCCCGAGACGCGGGTGGGGTAGTTGCGTTCCTGATGCGCGCGGATCGTGCCGTAGGTGCCGTTGTTGACGATCAGAAAGATAGGCTGCGCACCGTATTGCGCCGCGGTCGCCAGCTCTTGCGAGGTCATCTGGAAATCGCCGTCGCCCGCGAAACAGACGACCGTGCGGCCCGGCTCCGCGATCTTGGCGGCGATGGCCGCGGGCACGCCGTAGCCCATGGCGCCGGACTGCGGGGCCAGCAGGCGGGCGGAAGGGCCGAAGCGGTAGAACTTGTTGGGCCAGACCGCGAAGTTCCCCGCCCCGTTGGTCAGAATTGCATCCTCGGGCAGCACCTCGCGCAGGTGTGCGGTGACCTTGCCCATATCGACAGGGCTCGGCAGGTCCTCAAGGTCAAAGCCCGCTTCCCATGTCGCCCTTGCCTGCTTGCGCCAATCCGCCCAATCCCCGGAAACCGGCGTCTCTGCCAATGCCACGGCAAAGGCGTTGTGGCCGCAACAGATCCCCAGTTCCGGCTGATAAACCTTGCCAAGCTCCCCGTCCGAGGCGTGAACATGCACCAAGCGCTGATGCGGCTCCGGCACCTCCAGCAGGGTCCAGGCTTCGGTCGAGTTCTCGCCGAACCGGTTGTTGAGGGCGAGGATCACGTCCGCGCTCCGGATCAGGTCGCGCACGCCGGGCATCATGCCGACCCCGGCCTCGCCGCAAAAGGTGTCGGAATGGTTGTCGTACTGGTCCTGATAGCGAAAGACCGAGACGACCGGGATGTCGGAGCTCTCCGCGAAGCGCTGCAGGGCCTCGGACCCTTCCGCCGTCCAGTTGCATCCACCAAAGAGGATGAGAGGCCGCGCCGCCGAGGCGAGGATTTCGCGCGTCTGCGCCACGGCCTCCGCCGCCGGCGCGGCTTCGGGATAGGTGCCGGAACCGGACAGGGCGGCGACGTCGGTGAGTTGGGTTAACATATCCTCGGGCAAGGCGATCACGACGGGACCGGGCCGCCCCGTCGTTGCCGTCTTCCATGCCCGGGCGAGGATTTCGGGGATCCGCGCCACATCGTCGATCTCCGTCGCCCATTTGGCCATGGTGCCGAACACGGCGCGGTAGTCGAGTTCCTGAAAGGCTTCCCGGCCGCGCATGTCGGTCCCGATCTGACCCACGAAGAGCAGCATCGGCGCGCTGTCCTGCATGGCGGTATGCACACCGATGGAGGCATTGGTGGCACCGGGGCCGCGCGTGACCATGCAGATGCCGGGCTTACCCGTCAGCTTGCCCCATGCGGCGGCCATGAAGCTCGCCCCGCCCTCGTGCCTGCAGTTGATGAAGTCGAGCCGCCCCCTGGTATCGTGCAAGGCGTCCAGCACGGCGAGGTAGCTTTCTCCCGGCACCCCGAATGCCTTTGTCGCACCCAGCGCCAACAGAGATTCCACCAGAAGATGCCCACCATGTCGTTTCATCGTCTCGTTCCTTTCAAAGTGGCGGGCGGCCTGCCGCACGGGCCGCGAAGTTCCCGCTATGATGCGGATCGAAACAGCATTCGCGGAGGATTGGCAACCAAACGGGCGCGCGCACTAACGCAACAGCGGGCGCCTCGGGGCGGGCAGTGTCGTCCAGACGAGGCACAGCAGGATCAAACCCACGCCGAACCATGCGGCGGGCGGCAGCGATTCACCGACCACCGTAGCGGCAAGGACGGCGGCAACAGCAGGCTCGAACAGCGTGAGGGTCGTAGCGGTGGAGGCCTCCACCCGGGCAAGGCCCCCGCCGAAAGCGAGATACCCCAGAAACATCGGCACAATCGCCATATAGAGACCGACCGCCATGTTCCCCGCGCTTTCCAGGAACCCGGCCCCCGTGACCAGAAGCACCGGCAGCAACAGCAGCCCGCCCGCGCCGAATGTCGCGCCCATGGCGGCGCGCGGCGGCACCCCGCGCCGCATCATGCGCTGCGCTGTCCAGGAATAGCCCGCGTATGTCCCCCCCGCCAGAAGACCGAGCGCCGCGCCCAGCGGCACATTCCCGGCAAGGGTCTCATCCCCTTCGGTGAGGCTCAGCAGGAGGATACCGGCGAGCCCCAGCGCCGCGCCCACCGCCCAGTGCAGCGACAATGGCCGATGGTCCATCCGGTTTTCGATCAGGGCCGAGACCAACGGAGCGGAACCGATGGAAACGACCGTCCCCACGGTGACCCCCGCAAAATGCATCGATGCGTAGAACGCCAGCGGATAGATCGCGACGGCCACCGCGCCGATGGCCCAAGCGGTTGTCTGCGCGCGCAGGATCGCCCGGTGCGACATGATATGACGCCACGCGGTGAGCGCCTGCAACAGCCCGCCAATGCCCATGGCCGCCGCCCCGATCGCAAGCGGGCCGACCCCCGGCGCGAAGGTCGCGGCGGTGCCGGTCGTCCCCCATGCCACGGCGGCGAAGAGACAGAGGAGCGCGCCCATGGTGCGTTGATCACCGCTCCCCCCGGAGGTCTTGCTGCCTGTCGAAGCCTCGGTTTCTGCGCCTGACGTGGCGATCGCCTCTACCATGTGGCCGTCGCCACCATCGCGCGGGGGCCGTTTGCCTGAGCCGTCCAGAGCTGCATTTCCTCCCCCTCTTGGGTCGCGTTCAGCGTGAAATCAGAGGTGTCGAAGACCGGGGAATGGCTACGGAATGCGAAGCGGCGCGGTGGCTTGCCCGAAAGCGTCCGGGCATATTGGCAGAGCAAAGTGGCCTGCAGCGGGCCGTGCACCACAAGACCGGGATAGCCTTCGTCCTCGCGGGCATAGACAATATCGTAGTGAATCCGATGCGCATTGAAGGTGACCGCAGAATAGCGAAAAAGTAACGCACGGCTGGGGGTTATGCTGCGATGTTCCTGCCCTTCCGGGGCCTTCTGCCCTTGGCCCGGCTTATGGGTCGAAGCTGCCTCGCGGTAAACGATATCCTGCCGCTCGGTCAGCGCTTCGACCCCGTCACAGCGATACACGTGTTCGACGGTGACAAAGCAGAGCGGCCCGCTGCGCCCCTCTTTCGCAACGACATCCCTAACCGTCGA